>JBKEBJ010000298.1:0-13768 GCA_047973105.1 Coprobacillaceae bacterium
AAAGAGATGAACTAATTGAAGCATTAAGTAACAATAGTGAAACAAAGGATGAGATTGTTGCGTTAAGTGCAGAACAAGAAAGTGCTCTAATAAAGACAACAATCCCAACCGAACCAGGTTCTTCATTAGAAGGTGGATATATCTATCAAGTTACATCCAATACTTCTATTGTAGCGAAAACAGCAGGAAGTAATGGATTGATAGTAACAGGTTCATCTGCCTCTAATCCGGCAGTTATTACAATATCAAAAAATGTTACTCTTACTGTAAAAGGAGCAGATGGTGTAGGAAGAGTTGGTGGAGGTGCTGGTATTTATTTACCAACAGGACAACACTTAGTTATTCGTGGAGAAGGAACCTTAATAGTGACAGGTGGTGCCGGAACAATACCAACCGCTGGAAGCAAAGGAGCGAATGCTGGTGCATATTATGGTGGCGCCGGAGGAGCAGGTGGAAATGGTGGTGGCGGAGCCGGTGCTGGTATCGGTGGCTCTGGAGGAACTGGAGGTGCTGGTGGTGCTGGTGGATCGCAAGTGACTGGTAGTGCTAGTACGCAGTATCTTAGTGGAACCACTGGTAAAAAAGGAACGGATGGAAGTAGTGGTATGTCTATAGGGACTTTATACATATTGGATAGCGTTACTGTTAATGCCACTGCTGGTACTACTTATTACACAACACGAGGAAGCGCTGGAGGTGCTGGTACAGCAGCAGAACATAAGTATGATAATTGGTTTAAAGGAGAAACAGGTGGAGCTGGCGGAGGCGGCGGTGGATCTGGTGGTTTAGCGGCTAACATCGGCGGTGGAGGCGCTGGTGGTGGAAGCGGAGGCGGCGGTTCTTCTGGATGCATTGCTAATGCTTGGGATCGACACTCTATGTTTATTGGTGCCAATGGTGGCGGCGGTGGCGGTGGTAGTAGTGGTTATGGAGGAACTGGTGGAACGCCTTCCACATATCTTAGCAGTTCAGGAACACCTACTCAATATAGATATCCAGGAAATACTGGAACAACTTCAAATTATATGACTGGGGCTGCAGGTGGAAATTCAATTAGCGTAACTGGCCCTCATGGTAATAGTGTTATTACATATACTGGTGGTACTGGAGCAAATACAGGTACAGGAGGTTCAAATGGAATAGTGTATAAGGATAGTACAGCTACACTAAATTCTCTTACTGGTTCTTCTGCCTCTTCTGGACATGGAGAAAAATCCACATTACAAGTTAACAATAAAACGATACAAACAAATGCTTATGCCTACTCTAAACAAATAGGGGGTACATCATACGCTTATAATACGCTTGGTGGAACGGTTAGTGTAAATAATCTTGCATCTGGTCTTTCTAGTTCAGCTTCTATCAAATATGGTGGAGTCCAAACGTATATAGCGAAACCAGTCAGTGGTTACGAGTTTGAAGGTTGGTATACTTCAACGGATGCAACGACTCCCATAAGCATAGATGCTACCTATACGCTTAGCGATATCTATGAAACGAAATCATTGTATGCAAGATTTAATCAAGTTGGTTATATGCAAACAGCTTCTGCCTATTACTTAGACACAACAGGAAGTACTACATATCGTTTAGGAACAACAGGAGGAAGCGTTAATATACAAGGGTTATCAGGTAGTGAAACTGTTAGTGAAGCAGTTTCCAATACACAACAAATAACATTTGAAGCGACTGCAAGTAGTGGGTATCACTTTGTTGGTTGGTATTCTGATAGCCAAAAGACAGGTACGTTATTAAGTCAAGAAACAAGTTATACAATCACAAATCCAGATAAGGAAAATGAGGTGTATGCCTTGTTTGAAATAAACCAATATACAATTACTGTTTCAAATAGTGTTGGTGGAACAACAATCATTACAGATGGAATAGGAAACAGTATTGCAGATGGTTCAAAGGTAGATTACAACACAAAGTTAGTAATAACGGTAGATGAGAATTCAGGGTATCGTCTTACATCATTTGATGTTTCAGGAACAATAGGTTCAATGCATGAAAAGACATACACCATTGATGGTATTGATACCAATACTACAGTAACACCAATATTTAGTGAATTATATTATCTTATCTTCAATACTAATTCTGCTTCTACAGTAGATAGTATTAGTGGTATAACGGGTGAAGAGATAACAGAAGATATCTTTGAGGCAGTCAATGAACCAACAAAAGTAGGATATACTTTTGAAAATTGGTATCTAGACCAAAATCTAACAATACCTGTTACTTTCCCAATTACTTTTGAAACAAAAAATATTAATGTATACGCTAAATATACACCCAATGTATATGAGATAGAGTATGCACTAGATGGGGGAGAAACAACGAACCCATTACAGTATACGTATGGTCAGGGAGTATCTAGTTTTAGTGATGCTACGAAGGCACATTATGATTTTAAGGGCTGGTACTTGGAACCAGAATTCATGACAAAAGTAACGAATATTTCCGATATGGTGATGGGTGATAAAATAATATATGCAAAGTTTACAGCTAAGAAATATAAAATAACATATGCATTGAATGGTGGATATAATCACCAAGATAATCCATCTACATATACGTATGGAATAGGTGTATCTAGTTTTAAAGCAGTCTCTAAAGAAGGATATGATTTTGTTGGATGGTACTTAGAACCAGAGCTCATAACACCAGTAAATAGTATTGATTCCTCCCTAGGTGAAGACACAACACTATATGCGAAATATAATGCAAAAGATTATAAAATTACATTTAAAAATGGAGATATAGAATTAGATACTTTCAATGGAAAGCACGAAGAAAAAGTACCAAGTTATACAGATATTCCTTCTTCTGGAAATATAGAACAAGAATTTGCGGGTTGGACATATTCCTATACGGCAGTAGATGGAACTGTTAAATCAGGTACAACAAAAGATGTTACGACAGTAACCATCTATGGCGATATTACGTTTAGTGCAGTGTATTATCGTGTTCCGTTTTTATCAGCGAATGCGAATAATGGATATGTCAAAGTAGAAAAAGGAACTTCGTTTGGTGTCGTAGGTACGGAATCAACAGACTCGTATCAATACACAACACCTGATCAAGATATAGATGATAATGATGGACCTGCACCATATGAAGGAACGATTGTATATAAAAATAAAGATGGGTATACGCTTGATACAATTACTGTAAGTGACCTTTATGGAAATACATACGATATAACAAATGAAGAAGACGATTATATCTTTGGTGAACAGACGGACATTACGACACGTATAAAGGTTGACTTTACGAATAATCAAATACAGGTTACGGGACTGGAGACATCACTAACGTTTGATGTTAATTTCAAACCAGCGACCTATACTATTACTTATGATTTAGATGGTATTGTAACAACGAATACAAATCCACAAAGTTATGTGTTTGGTACAGGATTAACAACTTTATCAGATATAACAAGCGTTTCTCATGATTTTAAAGGTTGGTACTATGATGATGCGTATAAACAACCTGTACAAAGTCCAGTTATTGGAACAGAATTATATGATGATATAACAATCTATGCGAAATGGGCAATTAAAAAATATACAGTATCATTAGAGGACAATGAAGGTATCATATTAGAAACAAATGATGACAGTCTTGTGGAATATAACAATAGTTATACTTTCGAGATTGTTATTAAGAGTGGTTATTATAAAACATCTAACTATGAGGTATTAGTAAATGGAGTAAAGCTAAGCCCTATAGATGGTAGGTATACAATTAGTCATATTACAGAAGATAAAACAATAATAGTTCGTGGTGTTGCATATGATACCATAGCGCCTACGATAAAGGTTACTATCGGTTCGCTTTCATGGGAAGATAAGAATACAATGATTCAATTTCAACACTACTTTAATACAGAACAAAAAGTAACAGTCGAAGCAACAGATAATGAAACTGCTATTATGAAGGTATATTATCATATAAGTCAAAGTGCTGTTGAAGATATAACCGATAGTAACATTCATTGGGTTGAATATACAGGAGATATTCGTTTCGATACCAATCAACCATATGTTATATACGCTAAAGCAGTAGATCAAAATAGTAATACTTCTTATGCATCCAGTGATGGTGTTATTATTGACACGATATCGCCAGTTATTAAAAGCAGTGGAGAAGAAAAAGATGGGTATTATTATGGAAAACAAAAGATAGATATCTTCGACACCTATCTTGATAAAGTTATACTAAAAACCTTTGATGGAAACATTATGGTTGATGAACAAGAAATATCTACATTAAATTTCCAATTGAATCCTAGTGATAATCGTTATGAAATAACAGCGATAGATAAAGCAGGAAATGAAACGGTTACATCTTTAACAATAAAAAAATTGGAAGGCACTGGTTCCGTTACAATGGAAGACTGGACGTATGGAACAACTGCTAAACATCCAATCTATAGTTCTAGTACAAATCCTGATAACCTTATACTTTCATACTATAAAGGTATAACAAAAGAAGATATTAAAGAAGAAAACAAAGTGACAGGAAAACCAACAGATGCAGGAAATTATATAGTACAAGTAGTATTTGATACCTTTGTGATTCATAAAGCAAAACTGGATAACTATGTAACAAATAGTATTAACGGAAAAACACTAACCTATACGGCTGGAAATCAAGCATTAGTTGATGTTAATGAAGTATATACATTTGATAACACTAAAATAGAAGTCTGTATGTATAGTAAGACAAAAAAATTTAGTATAGCGATTCCAGAAGCGAAGAATACTGGTACATATATAATCGCATATACATTATCTGCAGGAGATAACTTTGAAGAGTATGAGGGAACAGTGGAGACAACTATCCAATCTGCAGAGTTAACAATGGATTTGTTAGAACAAATTCCTACTATGAAATATACAGGTAAAGATTTAGAACCAAAACCCGTATTAACATTTAATGATGAAGTATTAAATGAAGATGATTATGAAGTTACATATACAGATAATAAAAATGTAGGAACAGCAACTATGACAATTACAGGAAAAGGTAATTATCAAGGAACTATCATAAGTACATTCCTTATTGATAAAGGTGATAAAGATAGTCCCGAAGTAAATGTAGTTAATGAAAGTATTCATTCAAAAAAAGATGGTCAAATCATTGATGTTGATGCATCAATGGAATATCGATTAGAAGACAGTGAAGACTGGATTTCCATTACAGGAACAAGTGTTACAGGTTTATCCGTAGGAAAATACTATGTACGTTATAAAGAAACAGATAATACTTTACCAAGTGAAGAAGTAGAAGTAGAAATAGTATACGGACGTAAATTAAAGATTACAGGTCCAGATAACCAGCCAGGTTATACAATAACAATTAGTGAAAAAGAAGTTGTATATAATGGTTCTACGATAATTAGTATAGAAATCTTAGAAGGCTATAAAAAAGATACTACCTTTGGAATACATGTAAATGGAGTATTCTATGCATTCGATAATGAAGGTAAAGTATACTTAGAAAATATAACAGAAGATATAGAAGTAACAGTTACTGGTATAATGAAGGTAGCAGAAATACCAACAGATAAAACAAAAACAGGGGTAGATGATTCATCAAATACATACTGGTTAATGGGAAGTGTTGCAGTTATTGGACTGTTATGGATATATAAAAGTAAGAAAAAGACATCAGAGTATTGATAATATGAAATAGAAAAAGGGCCAAAATTAGCTTTGACCCTTTCTATTTGTTTATAATTTGTAATGCTGCATTTAAAACATTTTCTCCATTCATCATACCATAATCACGCATCTCAATAACTTCAATAGGTACTTTACCATCTAACTTTGATTTTAGATTATTAAGCGTATGCCTAACTTGTGGACCGAGCATAACGACATCCCATTCTAACATGATTCTTTCTGCTTCGGTTAAAGGTACAGCTTTTATTTCAACATCTAAATCTACGCTTTTAGCATATTTTTCCATATTGGTTACTAACAAACTTGTAGACATTCCGGCATTACAGACTAATAATATTTTTTTCATATTTCGATTCCTCCAAGGTAGTATTGATAAAATTAGAAAGAAGTGCATTACCATTGTTCGTTGCGAATACACCAGTATCAATAGCTATGATTTGTTGGTGGTGTTTTTTCGTAAGTGTAGGTAATAGGTATCGTATTTGAGGGGCAAGACAAATGTAGTCATACGTATCTTTCACTGTTTCTAGTGAGTGTAAATTTATGGCGTTCACAGTATAGTCTAAATTATTTTCAGCAATCAATTCTTCTAATGTGTTCGCAAACAGTGAGTATGTAATTCCACAACTACATACAATTAAGATATTCTTTTTGGTTGTTATTTTTTTTATATGTTCACTAAAATCCATAGTCAGACTTTTAGCTTGAAATAAATTAATAAATTCAAAATGGATATAGAATATAACTTCATTATTTGTAGTATCAATAATCTGTTCTTCAATGACGCCATGATTCCAAAAAGAAATAGTAGCTAAATATTGATTATATTGTTGTGATAGCTGCTTCTGGGTGGTATTAGTCTTTTCTTGACAATTGTCATCAAAGATTATATTTTTACACCAATGATAAAATAAGTAATAGTATATATCTCTCAAAAAACAATCCATTGTATCACTCCTATCTAATAAAGCTATTGATTACACTATTAAGATATCAATCTTAGAAGTGTTTTTCTATAAGAATAAAAGAATTGAAACAGAATTAACAAAGAAAATAACAAAATCTTAATTTCTTTGAGAAAATAGTTCAAATAAAATAAAAAAGCTGAAACATTACGTTTCAACTTTTACTTTTCATATGGCGGTCTGGACGGGACTCGAACCCGCGACCTCCGCCGTGACAGGGCGGCATTCTAACCAACTGAACTACCAGACCATATGTATGCAATTTTAATGGCGGAGACAGAGGGATTTGAACCCTCGCGCCAGTTTCCCGACCTACACCCTTAGCAGGGGCGCCTCTTCAGCCTCTTGAGTATGTCTCCATCAACTGCTTTATTATGATAGCATATTTAAAAATGTAATGCAATAATTATATCACAAAGAATTACAATTTTATTTCTGCCACATTGCTAAGGATAGACAGAAAAATCGAAATTTATACCTTCTTTTCATAGTAATTTATTTTAAAGAAATAATTACTTTAAAAGTGTATATAATATAGAAATATTTTATTTCACTTATGCATAGGATAGAAAAGGAGGAATAATATGAAAGCAAAATATATTACAATTACCATTGCATTAGTTTTATCAGCAATATTTGGAGGCATTTACATGAAGTTCTTTTCAACAATTAATGAGACAATCACAATTTATGTGTGTCAAGTTGGAATCTATGAGGATGAAACAAACGCTAACGATATGAAACAAAATTTAACAAACTTAGAACTACCTACATATTCTTATCAAAAAGATCAAACATTTGTTGTTATTAGTGATATCTTTTTAGAAGAAGATAAAGCTAAAGAGTATGGAACGACAGTTAGTGAAAAACAAATTACTTGTGCTATTAGAGAATATAGTATTCCAAAAGAAATGAAATCATTAGTAGAGAATAAAGAGTATGATGAGGTACTAAAGGAGATAGCGAAACAATAATGATAAAATGTGTTCCAAAGGAAGAACAACCAAGAGAAAAAGCGAAGAAGTTGGGAATTGAAACACTAAGTAATGTAGAATTATTAGCGATATTATTAAGGACTGGAAATAAACAAGAATCGGTTATGGAATTATCACAGAATATTATTAATGAAATAAATGGATTTCAAAACTTAACGAATATTACGTATTATGATTTAGTTAAAATTAAAGGCATTAAACAAGTTAAAGCAATTACTATTTTAGCAGCCATTGAAATGACAAAACGTTTATCTAATTTACAAGTAGAGAAACATCATATTAAGGATCCAAAGGATGTCTTTCTAGCAGTTAGAAGTAAATTTATGTTTGAAAAACAAGAAAAAGTGATGGTGTTATGTTTAAATAGTCGTTTAGAAATTATTAAAGAAAAAGTGGTCTTTATGGGGAGCTCAGAATTATCTATTATCTCTAGTAAAGAAATCTTTAAAGAAGCTTTTATTAGTGGTAGTAGTCGAATTATTTTAATTCATAATCATCCTTCTGGAAACCCTAGTCCTTCTAAGGAAGATATTGAAATTACTAAGAAAATAAGAAAAATGGCGAAAGAATTAGAAATTGATATGTTAGATCATATGATTATTGGGGAAAACTGTTTTTATAGTTTTACCGCAAATCAAGTTATTGCTTGTAAAGAAGATTGACTTTTTTACATTATCCAACGTATAATGTAAAGGACTAGAGGTGGTATTTTGAATAATCATGATAAACAAAGAAAGAAAAAAAGAATTATCCTTATAACAACAGTCACAATTATTTTATTCTCGACTGTTTCTTTATTAATTGGAAGAAGTAACACAAGAATTGAAACGATGTTACGTGACTCAGTTTCATTAATTGAATATTATGTAATAAAGAAGCCAATATCCTTTGTTGGTGACATTATTAACGAATATAATGCATTAAAAGATGTATATGAAGAAAATGCGATTCTAAAAGAGAAATTGGATAATTATGCAAATATTGAATCTAATAATCAAGTCCTTACAGATGAGTTGAATAGATTTAAAGAAGCCGCAGAAATGGATCACTTACCAACAGAATATCAAGTAAAATTAGCGTATATTATAACGCGTCCAATAGATGGCTGGGATCAAGAGGTCCAAATTAGTTTAGGAAGTACTGGTGGCGTTGAAGAAGGAATGGCAGTTATGTCCTCGGCTGGAATGATTGGTATTGTTACTTCAACAACTGAGTTATCTGCTACTGTAAGTTTATTAACAAATAAAAACATGGTTAATAGTATTCCTGTACAAATACATAATGGTGAACAAATAGTAAATGGATTATTAGAAAATTATAATGCCGAGGATGGGACATATGAAATTTCCTTATTCTCAAAAATAGAAACATTAGAAAAAGAGGCTTTAGTAACAACATCAGGTTTAGGTGGCGATGATAAAGCACCAAAAGGATTATTAATTGGAAAAGCAACAGAGGTAGGAATTAAGGAAGATGGAATCAACCAAAGAGTATATGTAAAACCAGCAGCACAGTTTGATGATTTGAATTATGTGTCTGTTGTATTACAGTTAGGTACGAATGAATAAAAAATTAGTTTCCTATTTTGCGGTTGTTGCTGTATGCTTTGCGATTGATAGTTCGATTGCTTATTTCTTACCATTTGATTTTAGTGGTGGAGGAATTATTGTTGTTCCATGTATTGGACTGATGATGTGGACATTTATAAATAATGTTGTCGAAGATGAACATCGTTATTTATTCGCTACACTAGTAGGTTTATATTATGCAGTTATATATGCAAATTCCTTGCTTATCTATGTTTTATTGTATTGTTTATATGCGTTTTGTGGTAGAGCTTATATGAAATTGTCAAAATTTTCTCTATTTGAAGCTATCGCAGTTATTAGTTTGACAATTTTCGTACAAGAGGTTGTGATATATTGGTTAATGTGGATAACCAATGTAACCGCAATTTCTATTATAAAATTTGCGCTATATCGATTGTTACCGACATTAATATTTAATGTGGTTTTATCGATACCATTGTTTTATCTTCACAAAAAACTAGGATTTGAGGGTAAGAAGAATGCGTATTAAGATAAAAAGTCTAAACGATCGTCTAATTTTCGTTTTTGATGAGAAAGAATCATTTAACAATTTAATAGAAGAACTTAAAAGTCTTTTAGAGAAACCTATTTTTAGTAGTGACGGTTTTTTTCCAAAGGCTTTTTTTGACTTTAAAAGTCGAATTTTAGAAGAAGAAGAGTTAGAACAACTATTAGATTTGTTGTTTTCTAAACAAGTTGTCCTATTTGAAGGTATTAGTGGAATCGAGGAAGAAAAGAAAAGTAAAATTAAAGTTATTAATCGTACAATTCATGCTGGTGAGGTTGTACATGTAAATCAAGACACTTTAATTATTGGCCATATTAATGCTGGAGCAGTTGTTACCTTCACAGACAAGCTATATGTATTAGGTGATATACGAGGTATGGTGGAAGGTGTAAATCAAAACAGTAAAATTAGTGGACAAAGCTTTAAAGATGCTCACATACGAATTAATGGGATTTCTCGACACAGTTATACAAGTTTAGAGTTAACAATGCTTTATTATAGAGATAACGATATATTTTTAGATAAGGGGGAAATGATATATGTCTAGAATAATTGTAGTAACCTCAGGTAAGGGTGGTGTTGGTAAAAGTAGTGTTAGTGTAAATACTGCTAGTGCTTTAGCTATGCAAAACTTTAAGGTTTGTTTAATAGATGCAGATTTTGGATTAAAAAACTTAGATGTTATGATGGGATTAGAAAATCGTGTCGTATATGATTTGAAAGATGTAATTGATGGTAAATGTTCGATTGAACAAGTACTAGTAAGAGATAAAAGAATTAAAGGTCTTAGTTTATTACCTGCCTGTAAGTCTTTAACTTTTGATGAATTAGATACTGTACATATGCAAGCATTAATAGAAAATTTACAAACGAAATTTGATTTTATTATTGTAGATAGCCCTGCTGGTGTGGAAAAAGGTTTTGATTATTCTATTAGTTTAGCGAATGAAGCAATTGTTGTTGTAAACTTAGATGTAGCTTCACTTCGTGATGCAGATCGTGTTGTAGGATTATTAATGAAAAAAGGTATTGCAGATATTCGTATGATTGTTAATAAAGTTAATATTGATGATATTGAACAAAATAAATCAATTACAATAGAAGATGCAGTAGAGATTCTATCTTTACCAGTATTAGGTTTGGTCTATGATGATCATGCGATGATTGAGGCTAATAATAAAGGAGTACCTATCTATTTAAAACAGAATCACTTATTACAAGTTTGCTTCATAAATATAGCGAAACGAATTTTAGGGAATAATGTCCCATATACTAAATATAAAAAGAAAGGGATATTTCGTCGAATCTTTTTATCATAAATCATTACTTAAATCGCTCCCACTTACATAGAATATAGTAGGTGATATAATGAACGATATAGATGATATAAGAAAAAGAATGAAAAAAAGAAAAGGTGTAAATAAACCACTTAATGATCGGAACTTTAAAAGTGTTTATAATGTGATGATTAAAGGAATGGTAGTATTGTTAATTGGACTATCGGTAATTACGTATGTGAAATTAAATCCAAACACTAGTATTAAAGAGTATATCTTAAATGATGAATACTTTAGTTCTGTAACCGATTGGATATCCAATGCTATGCTTGGTTTCTTACCAAAAGATGAAGATTTAAAAGTAAGCTCAGATGTAATGTATACACATGTGGAAGATGACTACTATAAAAATAACTCAAATGAAGTTATTAACTTTGAAAAAGGAAAAGTTATTTACACAGGTACACAAGAGGAAATGGGATCTTACATCGTAGTCCTTTTTGAGAATGATGTACAAGTAACATATTCAGGATTACAAGAGATTTTTGTATCGTTATATGATACAGTAGATCAAGGAATGGTTGTTGGAACATACAATGAAAAATTCACATTATTATTTGAACGTTTAGGAAAAGAGATTTCTTATGAAACGTATCTTGGGATGGAATGATTGGTATATCCATCCTTTTACTTTGTTATATGTCTTGGTTTCATATATAAATGATTCTGTAATAGAGTATTTGATGGCTTTAGGAATTGTATGTTTTCATGAGATGTTTCATTATATTTTCGCAAAGATATATAATTTTGAAATAGATAGTGTAGAAGTTCTACCTTTTGGTGCTTTTTTAAGTTTACAAGATTATGGATTACACCATATTGTAGAAGAATTGATTACTATTCTAGCAGGACTTTGTTCCCATTTCTTTTTGTATTTTATAATTATTAATTTTGGTGCTAATCCATATCTATTAGCTGTTAATAAATTAGTATTTATATTCAATGTCTTACCAATTTATCCATTAGATGGATCAAAAATAATCTTACTTGTTTTATCAATTTTTATGGATTATCAAAAAGCAATAAAATTACAAATTAAAATCTCTATTTTAGCACTTAGTATTTTGTTTGTTACACAACCACAAGTAAGTCATTTAATTGTATATGCTTATTTATTATATTTGAATTATCAATATATTAAAGAATATAGAATTTATTTAGTTCGTTTATATACGAGCAGAAGAAATACACAAATTTATAAAAAATATAAAGTTCATAAGACATTTAAATTCGTAAGACCTTATCAAAATATGTATCAAATAGATAATACGCTCTATCATGAAGAAGAAGTCTTAACAGAACTTATAAAAACAATAAAAAATAATTGACTTTATAGGCGTAAAGTGTTATTATTCCTATGTTGTAGACCTCTAGCTACAACCGCACATAAAAGGTTATAAAGCATAGCTGCCTTGGTTGGCGAGTCTTAGAATAATTATAGGAGGTGCGATATGTACGCAATTATCGAAACAGGTGGAAAACAAATTAAAGTTGAAAAGGGAGATACTATCTTTGTAGAAAAGTTAGATGTTGAAGTTGGAGAAAAAGTTACTTTTGATAAAGTATTACTTGTAAACAACAGAACAGCTAAAATTGGTGCTCCTTATGTAAAAGGTGCTAATGTTACTGCAACAGTAGAAAAACAAGGCAAAGAAAAGAAAGTGACTATTTATAAGTATAATGCTAAAAAGCATTATCATAAAAAACAAGGTCATAGACAACCTTATACAAAATTAACTGTTGATGCTATTGATGCTGGTGGAACTAAAAAAGCAGAAGCTACTGAAGCCGCTGAATAGTAATAACAATGATTAACATTATTGTTAAACAAAAGGATAATCACATTAATGATGTAACCATTAGTGGTCATGCAATGAGTGCTGAACATGGAAAAGATTTAGTTTGTGCTGGTGTTAGTGCTAGTAGTGTAGGAATTTTAAATTCTTTAGTGAAGTATGGATTCTTAGAAAATAAACTAGGTACTTTAGAAATGGAAAATGGTTATATACATATAGTGGTAAATAAATACACAAAAGATATACAAGTGATACTAGAGACACTTATTACTATCTTAGAAACAATACAAGAAACGAACCAAGAGTTCGTGGAAATATCAAAAGTGGAGGTGTAACATTATGATGTTCAAATTAGATTTACAATTATTCGCTTCGAAAAAAGGGGTAGGGTCTACTAAAAATGGTCGTGACTCTAAATCTAAAAGATTAGGAGCTAAATTATCAGATGGGCAATTTTGCCAAGCAGGATCTATTATTTATAGACAAAGAGGTACAAAAATTCATCCAGGTACAAATGTAGGTAAAGGTGGAGATGACACTTTGTTCGCTACAGTTGACGGAGTTGTAAAATTCGAAAGACTTGGTAGAGACCGTAAGAAAGTCTCAGTGTATCCAGTAGCTGCATAGAGAAATCCCTACAAAGGGATTTTTTTGTTGAAAGAGTAGGTGAGAAGATGAAATTTATAGATAAAGCTAAAATATACATAGAAGCTGGAAAAGGTGGAGATGGTGTTGTTGCATTTCGTAGAGAAGCACACGTTCCTAAAGGTGGACCAGCTGGTGGAGATGGTGGAAAAGGTGGTAGCATAATTTTTATTGCTACAACTTCTTTAACTACACTTTTAGATCTTCGTTATAAGCGTGACTACAAAGCTAAAATGG
>JBKEBJ010000315.1:0-10820 GCA_047973105.1 Coprobacillaceae bacterium
TGTTGTTAAGAACACTGTCTTAGCAGCTAATTTAATATCTCCACCGTATTCTGTTGCGAATAATACTGCGGAGTTCGCTACAGGCATGGATACAACAATAAAGGTAATTCCTAATAAATACGTATCTTTAATAAAGAAAGATAATATTGGAAAAGCAATAATTGGTATAATAATTTGTTTAATAAAAGTATAAGGATATATTCGAAAATCATTAAATACTTCTTTTATTGGCATATTAGCTAGTGTTGAACCAATTAATAACATCGCAATTGGTGTCGTAATATTCCCTATCATACTTACCGTATTAGAAATAACTACAGGGAACTGTAATTTTGTAAAATATATAAGTAATGCTATCAAAGATGCAATGACACCTGGTGTTAACACATTTTTAATACTTAGATTAATTCTCTTCTCGTTGCCATGATTCATCATTACAACACCTAGAGTAAATACTAATAAGTTGAATCCCATATTGAAGATAGCTGCATAAAATACTGATTCATCCCCGAATATTGCTTGTAATACTGGAAATCCCATAAACCCAATATTAGAAAATACTGTCATAAACATATATAATCCTTGTTGCTTCTTAGGAATTCTCATAATCTTTACTAGTACATAACTTAATATAGGCAATACTGTAAAAACAATAATAACAACTAAAAATACTAATCCCACTTCACTAAGTGATGCATCATTATTATTCGACATCACCGAACTTAATACCATTGCTGGTGTTGTTACACTTAATAATAATGTAGTTAGTTTTTTATTTAATGTTTGATCAAATATTCCCATTCTATTTAATACATATCCTAAGGCTATAACTAAGAATAATTGTATCATTTGATTAATAATAACCATTATATCCATATACTTTACTCCCTCTAATTTTTAATACTTAAACTATATCAGTTTTTCTTCCCTATTATAGCTTTTTTCATATATTGATACAATTAAAAACTATGAAAAAGAAAGTTTATTTTATTATTACCACAATATATGTTTCTTTGTATCATATCATTAAAGTATACCCAAAATATATGTTTATTATAATTTGTTTCATTGTCTTATAACCACTTCATCACATTTTTTACTCTTAAACGTAAAAAAGGATGCAACAGAAAATTTGTTACATTCCTTTTTTCTCTTTAGATATGAGAAGTGCTAGTTTTTTTTCTTTTAAAACAATAGTATAATCCTACACACATAATCATCACTACTGTATACATTGGTATCTTATTGAATATATCATCACTAGTATGAACAAGACCCTTGTCCACACTAACAGTTACCTTCTTATTATTTGTGCTACTTCCTGTATCTTCTTTTACTGAATTATTTTTATTAATTGTAAATTCAGCTATAGAGGTATGAGTTTCATTTTCTGGACTTGTTTCGGTAAATTCTACTATATAATCACCATTATCTAATTGATCTATAATTTCTTTTGGTACTGTATTTCCTGTTCCATTCGCTACAATGCTGCCATTTTCATCTTTTATCACCCAAGTTAATTCTGAATCCGGTATTTTTTGTTCACCAACAATAGTATCTGGATTTGTAGTATTGTCTATTGTAATTGATGTTTCAGGATGACGGATAATAAAACTTCCTGTAGATGCGTGACTTTCCCCTTCTGTACTTGTCTCTGTAAACTCTACTGTATAATTTCCTTCTTGTAAGTTATGAAGAATATTATCACTTATTGTATTTCCTGTACCACTTTCAATAACTACACCATTACTATCTTTTATTTCCCATGAAAGTGTAGAGTCATCTAATTTTTGTTCTCCTGTTACACTATCTGGATTATACGGTTTATCAACATTTGTTTCTGACTTAGGATATCGAATTATAAAACTACCATTAGATGTGTGCGTCTCACCTTCTGGACTAGTCTCTGTAAATTCTACTTTATAACTTCCATCTTCTAAGTCTTTAATAATATTGTTTGGGATTGTTGAACCAGTTCCCGAATCTATTATCTTATTATTACTATCTTTAATCACCCATGTTAATGTTGAATCCTCAATTTTTTGAGTTCCCGTAATCACTTCTGGATTCACATTCTTATCTACTGTCGTACTAGATTCTGGATGACGAATAATAAAGTCTTTTGATACTTCTTCTGATTCTATTTCATTCCCTAATTTACTTGTTATAGTCGCTATATTGGATAACGTATATTCACCTTCAGGTAAAGTATTTAATATTGTTGTTAAATCATCATTGTCTTCATAACTGGCTACCACTTTGTTATTACTATCTTTAATTACCCAATTTGACGTTGCATGGCCCTTACTTGCGCCTACTTCCAAGTTATCTGGATTAATATTTCCATGTGGTCCATTAACATCCACAGTAGCACTAACTCTTTCAATATTAATAAGTGCATGTCCAGAATCATATACATCTACATCTCCAACAATCATATATGATTTAAAGAGGATAATATATGTTCCTTCTGCATAACCACTTAAATCTAAAACCTCATTATAGCCAATACTTATATTACTTTGCAACGCACTACCTACAGTAAACTTTCCTTGTGCATTTGTCGTTGCTTGATAAACCGTATATGATAAGCCTGCATAATATGACATATCATTAAAATCAACTTTTATGCCTTGTGGTGATTCAAAAACATAAGTTGACATGATTGCTAAATCGTTTTGTATTCCATAAGCTTTCCCGACCCCATGTAATAACATACTAAAATTAGCTGTGATTCTTGGTGATTTCTTTTGTTCTTCTTTAGATAACACTAAATTCGTATTTGTTTCTGCATTTTCTATATCTGAATCTAATGGTTCTTCTCCAAAAACAATATTTGGTGTTATCAACATGACGATGCACATCATTAAGAAAAATCCTAGCGTTCCTCTTTTTCTTATTGTTAATTTCATTACCTTTCCTCCATATTTACTCATATATAAAACAAAGACACAATATGCCTTTGTATACTATAAGAGTAGTACCTTATTAAAAAAGTTCCCAAATACTAATAATTTATTGGTATTATTTTCTATTCTTATTCCTCTTCTACATTAACTGTGATATTACACCAATTTCCAACATTATCCTCAATATAAAATACATTTGATGCGAGTGTTGTAGTTTCTAGAATAATAGTATTTGTTCTTTCATCATATGTATAACCATTGCTTACTATTCCATTACGATAGTATATTAAACTATTTATATTGATCCCTGATTGACTATCCCCCATTTGAATATAATATGTATCATTATTGTTATACATATTAATTATGGTTGGACTCTCTTTATCAATATTATTGATAAAAATATATTTTTCATCAATGATTACATCATCTTTAATAAGATGTACTACATAATCACCATTATTATCAATATCTATAGTTTCTATACCATTAACATTGATTTTATCATAGTTATCATTTGTCACTTCTATTTCTAACATTATGTTATGACCAGTATAGTTAGTATCATAGTTTATTTGTTTTATTCTACAAGGCACATCTAACGTTGTGCTTTCTGTATCCATAATGTGTTTGGCTTCTACTTTGTCTTTTGGTACTTGTAATAGTAAGCTCACAATAATAATAACAGTAGTTGTACTAAGCACAACTTTAGAAGTTTGTTTACGTAATATTTTTCGTAATCCTGGCATTCTTATTTTATTGGTCATTTTAAATACTTCTATATTCATTTTAGGTATTCGAATATCTTTGGTTAAGATTTGAAGTAAAACTGGAAGAGCACTTAAGTTATTTAAGGTTTCAATACCACTTTGTTTTAAATCTTTTTTTATGATTTTATTAGCCCTAAAAAATCTGCTTTTTATAGTTCCTATTGGTAATTCTAATATGGATGATACTTCTTCATTGTTTAGTTCATGATAATAACGAAGCATTGCCACCTCTTTAAACTCTTCTTTCATTGTTTGAATACTGTGATACACAATGGATAATGCTTCATCTTCTTTTATAGTTTTATCAATACTTTTTTGTCTATCGTCAACTAAAGAATCCATATTGCTTGTATTATCTGTACCCTTTGTTTTAGTAGATTCATTACGTAATGTTTTACACATTTCATTATAGGCTATTTTTAAAATCCAACTATGAAAAGCTTCATTATGTTTTAATGTATGTTTTCCTTTATAAGCCGCGATAAAAGTATTCTGAACAATATCTTTTGTTAGTTCTTCATTATAACAATGATCATGAACAAAAAAGAATATCTTCCTATAGTAACTTTTATAAATTGTGTTAAAAGCTTTTTCATCACCTTCTTTAAAGGCCTCAATTATTGTATTATCGATTATATTTTTCATCATTTTTATAGTCCCTAGTACATTTTCTTCTCATTCATTCCCGTATATAAGATATCACATTTTATCATTAAATTAAAGGATACTACTGCAATATATGTTATATTGTATCAATAATAAAGAAAAAAAGTTGTAAATCATTACAACTTTTTACTTCTTTCTTTTATTACTTTTTGACGGGCAAATTCTTCACGTTCTTTTTCTTCTAATGATTCGCTTATCATTTTATGAGTTTCTTCTAAGCCAGGAATGGAAATATTTTGTAAGGCATTTGCACGTTTTTGCGTTTTACGAATTGCATTCGCTAAACGGTAAACACTATTTTCTATTGCTGCTAAAGAAACAGTAAGTTCTTTTACATGATAGAAACATTGATATGCATAATCTACTTTAGAATTAGAACGTTCCATATCATATTGTCCATTTTGAATAGATTTATCATACATTACTTTTGGTATTTCTACCCCCATAACACTACGATAAGCAATCGTAATACCATTATCAATTGGTGTACTTTCTACTATATCAACGATTACCCCTAAAGATATATTTGCTTCTTGAAGAGCGTCATAAGCTTTTTGATAGGTATCGGTAATTTGTGTACGAATTGTTTTTACATCATCTAATAAGGACATCATTTCTTTAATTAAGACATTTCTTTTTTTATCAAGAAGACCATACCCTAAATTTGCGAGTTCTAATGATTTTTTTGTTGCAATTAAGTTTCCTTTGGTTGGTACCATTTTAAGTGCCATACTTAATCACCTGTCTTTTCTAATTCTTTAATAATCTTTTCTTCTTTGATACCAAATGTTTTGACTGCTTTTTCATGATTATAATACATATCCAACCATGCATTATCCAATCTATCTAAGGCTACTTTAGGTAATACAGATAATAATAACCAGCCTAAATCTAATGTTTCTTCGATACTACGATTGACATCAAATCCTTGATTAATAAAGTGTTCTTCAAATAATCTACCAAATACTATATATTCTTTATCTAACTTAGATAATTCATCTTCACCAATTACCGATGTTAAAGAACGAACATCTTGTACATGAGCATAACAGGCAAATAATTGATTCGCTAAATCTTGATGGTCTTTTCTTGTAAATCCTTCACCAATTCCATCCTTCATTAAACGACTTAATGAAGGTAAGATACTTACTGGTGGATAAATTCCAGCAGAATTTAGATCTGTATCTAATGTAATTTGTCCTTCCGTAATATATCCTGTTAAATCGGGTACTGGATGAGTTATATCATTATTAGGCATTGTAAGAATTGGAATTTGTGTTACTGATCCATTTGCATCCTTAATAATTCCAGCTCTTTCATATAAAGAAGCTAAATCAGAATATAAATAACCTGGATATCCTTTACGACCTGGTATTTCTCCCTTACTAGAAGAGAATTCACGTAAAGCTTCACTATATGATGTAATATCACTATAGATAACTAGAACATGCATATCTAACTCATAGGCCATATATTCAGCTGCTGTTAATGCGCATCTTGGTGTTAAGATACGTTCAATAATTGGATCATTTGATAGGTTTAAAAACATTACTACACGATCCATAACACCGGCTTCTTTAAAGCTACGTTTAAAGTATTCAGCGACATCATTTGTAACCCCCATTGCCGCAAAAACAACCGCAAATCCTTTTCCATCATCATCTGCAACTTTAGCTTGCTTAACAATTTGTACAGCTAATTGATTATGTGGTAATCCAGATCCAGAAAAAATCGGTAATTTTTGACCACGAATTAATGTTGTTAAACAATCAATAGAAGAAATTCCTGTATTGATATAATTCCTTGGATATACACGAGCTACTGGATTTAATGGTAAACCATTAATATCCATGCTTTTATTCGCATATATTTCACCAAGACCATCAATAGGTGTACCAGCACCATTAAATACTCTTCCTAGAATTTCTTTTGATACGGGTAATTCCATAGGTTTTCCTAGTAATCTTGTTTTTGTATTTTCTAAAGAAAGGGTATTTGTACCTTCAAATACTTGGACAACAACTCGTTCTCCTTCTATTTGAACAATACGCCCTTTTCTTGGTTCTTGATTTTGAACTTGTATTTCAACCATTTCATCGTAAGAGGCACCTTTGACGTGATCTAAGACAACTAATGGTCCATTTATTTCTTGTAAACCGACATATTGTAAAGACATTATCATTTCCTCCTTCTTACATAATGGATTGCATAGCTTCATCAATCTCTTTATAATATCCGTCTAATAACTCAATTTGACTATTTGGGATATCATATTTCATTTTAATTAATTTATCTAATATTCCTGTTTCTAAAATAGAACGAACAACTTTACCTTGTCCAATAATATCTTTAGAACGTTTATATGCATATAGGACAACTTCCATCATCTTCCATTGTTTTTCTAAAGGTACATACGTATCTTCTTTATGAAATGCATTTTGTTGTAAGTATCCAACACGAATAACTTTCGCTATTTCGATAATAAGTTTTTGATCTTCTGGTAATACATCTGGTCCCATTAGATTTACTATTTCATTTAGTTTTGCTTCTTCAGCAAGAATATAAGCTATTTGTTGTCGGTCTTCTACAAATTTAGGACTGACATTTTTATCAAACCAACGTTGTAAATCGTATACATAATCACTATAACTTTGATTCCAGTTAATTGCGAAGTAATGACGAGCATAGGCTAAAGCTTTATCTAAAGCCCAGAAACAACGAACAAAACGTTTAGTATTTTGGGTTACTGGTTCTGAGAAGTCAGCACCTTGAGGCGATACTGCTCCAATAATCGTAACTGAACCTTCTTTTCCATTTAATGTTTCCATATATCCTGCACGTTCATAGAATTGTGATAAACGTGATGGTAAATACGCTGGGAACCCTTCTTCCGCAGGCATTTCCTCTAGACGTCCAGAAATTTCTCTTAAGGCTTCTGCCCAACGTGAAGTTGAGTCTGCCATTATCGCTACATGATATCCCATATCACGATAGTATTCCGCTAATGTTAATCCTGTATAAATACTTGCTTCACGGGCAGCTACTGGCATATTTGATGTGTTCGCAATTAATACTGTACGATCCGTTAGTGGTTTGTTAGATTTAGGGTCAATTAACTCTCTAAATTCTTCCAATACTTGTGTCATTTCATTCCCACGTTCCCCACAACCAATATACACAATAATATCTGCATCACACCATTTCGCAATTTGGTGTTGTGTCATCGTTTTACCAGTACCAAATCCACCTGGAATCGCTGCTGTTCCACCTTTAGCGATTGGGAATAAAGTATCAATAACACGTTGTCCGGTAACTAAAGGAATCGATATTGGTAAACGTTCTTTTGTTGGACGTGCACGTTTAATAGGCCACTTTTGAACTAATGTACAATCAAAGATATTACCATTTTGATCTTTTACTTTGATAATTGTATCGTTAATTCTATATTGTCCATTTACAGCTACCTCTATAACTTCACCACTTTGGTTTGGTGCCAACATACATTTATGAACAATTAAATCAGTTTCCGGTGTTGTTGCATAAATACTTCCCGCTTCTAAGTAGTCTCCTACTTTAACAGTTACTGTAACATCCCAAAGTTTCTCCTCATCTAGAGAACTAACATTACTACCAGGAGCCAAGAAAGCACCTGTATCATTCGCTAATGCTTGTAATGGTCTTTCAATACCATCAAAAATCTTACGTAATATTCCTGGTCCCAATGTCGCATTAATTGGTGATCCTGTTGAAATGACAGGTTCTCCAGGTTTTAATCCTGTTGTTGTTTCATACACTTGAATCGTTGTATATTCTTTACTAATGGAAATAACCTCTCCCATTAAGGAAGCATTTCCAACATATACCATTTCTAACATAGAAAAAGTCTTAGATTCCTTTACTTTAACAACAGGCCCATTTATAGAATAAATAACATCATTTTTCATTGTATATCCTCCTGTCATTACTCAATGGTTAATCCCGATGTACGATAGAACCATTCTTTTTGATTTTCTAATATGAAGTCTAAAGACTCATCAATTACAATATTTTCTGCTTTATTTTCAATAATAAATCCACCAATTGTAATCTCTTCACTAGCTAGTACTTCTATGTCTTTTCCATAGGCTTTGATAATATCCTTTTTATACGACATATCTTCTTCTTTAACATAGGCGATGACATTATCCATAGCATATGTTTCACCAACACGCTTTGCGTGCTCTACTATATACTTTTTGTATTCTTTACTAGTTGTAAAAGCTACTAATTTCTCTTTTGCAGCGTTAAATACTTCTTCTACATATTGATCTCTTTTTTTAGCTAAATCACTTTTTCTTTGTGATTGTTTAGAAGATCTAGTAATGCTTTCATTAGAAGTAATTTCCGCTAATTCTTTTTCCAATTGGCTTTCAATTTCTTTTTTTGCTTCTTCTCTAATTTGAGCACAAGCAAGTTGTTGCATATTGTCTGCCTCTTGTAATAGTTTTTCTTCTTCTTTTGAAGCTAATTGTTCTATTTCTTCTTTCATGTATAGAAAAACTTGTTCTTTATTTTGCATACTATCCTCTCCTATAATTTAACACCAACCGCCTCTGATACATATTTATCAATTGTTTCACCAATTTTAGATTCTCCATGACGATCTGGTATTTCCACTAATAGTGGTTTTTGTTGTCGTAATTTAATTTCTGAGATTACTTCTGGACAAAGTTCAATTAGTTTAGTAGTCAATAAAATAATCCCAATACTACTATCTTTCATCTTTTCCTCTAGTAATTCTAAAAACTCTTGACGTTCGTGTACAACTTCTCCTTCAATCCCAACAAGACGAAGACCAAGCTGTGTATCAACGTTATCACTTAGTAAATAAAACTTCATCTGTAGTCACTTCTTTCTTATAAAGCATTAATGATTAAGATAGAAATTAATAGTCCGTAAATCGCAACCCCTTCTCCTAATACTACGAAGATCATTGACTTACCAAAGTTTTCCGCATTTTCTGAGAAAGCACCAATCGCTGCTGGAGCTGCTGAAGCTACAGCAATACCTGCTCCTAATGCAGAAAGTCCAGTCGCAAGTGCTGCACCTACATAACCTAAACCTTGAGCAATACTTCCTACCATTGGATCTGCAGCTGTTGCTGCAAATACATTATTTGATACTAATTGTGCTACTAATACCATAGCGATGACTCCAAAGAAACCTGATACATGTACTAATAAACGATTTTTTGCACTTTTCTTATTTACTTTTCCTCTAAATACTTGAACTAATGGTAATGATAATAAAACGATAGCTACTGCTGGTAAAATAAACATAAATATTGACATAATATTTCCTCCAAAGATTATTTTTCTTTTATACTTTTAAATGGTTTCCCATTACCTAAATAATAACGACTAAACATTTCATAAAACTCTAAACGTAAGACTTGAATTCCTACTACTAATCCTTCTAAACACATAACAAAGATGTTTCCGATGACTAATACTATCCAGTATCCTCCACCACCAACCATTTCCGCTAATGTGTATACAACCAACATCATTCCAGCATGAGAGAAAACAAATCCTCCAACCCTCAAGAATGATAAGGTATTTGATATAAATGATAAAACAACTTCAAATAATTCAAAGAACCCTTCAATAAAGAAACTACCAAATCCATGCGGGAACATTGGTTTTCCTTGTACTTTATGAGTAATTGGTTCTTTTAAGAATATTAATAGAATTGGTATTATCATAAGTCCTAAAATATAGAAAATATTAACATACCCAATACCTAATAACATATCTATTACACTACCTAACACTGCAATATAGAATACTAATCCTGCTATCCCATTATTACTAATTAAGGCTTCTACAACATTTTTCTGTCTAATATTCAGGAATATGTTAAAGCACATAGAGATAATGATTAAACTTATTCCTAAGGCTACTGTAGCCCCCAATAATAACATTGTATTATCTGAATCCATCGTATGAAATAACGGTGTTAGGATATGTTCGTTTCCAAATACGGATCCAAAGACAACGCCAAATATCGCACTAGAAATACCTAATCTAGTTCCAACTAACCCCAATTGCATACCTTTATATTTGTAAGCTATATAACCAATAATTGATAACAATATTCCTTGTCCAACATCACCAAACATAATCCCAAATAGTAGAGTATAAGATATGGCTACAAATAATGTTGGATCAATATCATTATAATTTGGTACACCATACATTGTTACAAACATACGAAATGGTTTAGAAAACCAACCATTCACTAGCTTCGTAGGTGGTGTTAACCTTGCATCACTATTGGAAGGTTTAACATCTACACGTACACCTTCAACTTCTTCTAAAGAAGTTTTAAAAGCTTTACTTTCTTTTTTAGGAACAAACCCATAAATAGCTAATTTTTTACCAATCTTAACAATGTAAGGTAGTAATACATAAATAGCATTTAAATGTGTGACAAT
>JBKEBJ010000328.1:0-1683 GCA_047973105.1 Coprobacillaceae bacterium
CTTGAGCGATTCCAAATGTAATCCCTACTGTGATACAAGAAATTGTTGCGAACTGTACTGCCGCAAATGCAGGATTTAAGAATTCTAAAGCCATAACTGGCTCCCATAAAGCTCCTAACCCCGTATCGGCATTTACCAATACGTTACACCATAAAACCCCAATCGCACCAGCGATAGTTAAAGGCATAAATGTTTGGAATGCATTTTTAATCGCAGATAAATACTTGTTTTGCCCACACCACGCGCCAGCGCGTCCAAGGACATCCGCCATTTTGTCCATATTACTTCCTCCCTTTATATATATAAATATCATACATAATTCTTGCGTGATTTGAAATATATGCACGACCTTTTGTAAGCAACTTACAACCTTTCTTAATATAAATAAAAAAATGTAAGTAATTTACATTTTTTTGTTCTATTATCCATTGATTTGGTGTGTTCGTTCACGTTTATCATCTAAATAAACATTATATTTTTTTTGAAATAACATCGAATATATTAAGTCCATAATATAATCTGCACTTATTTTAGAAGAAAATGCTTCTAACTTATATTCATCCTTTTCTTTAGTACATAATGTTAAGCAATAATTGGAGCGAATTCTTAAATAATTTTTATGTGTTGATGTAATAGCTATTATTGTTCCTTCACGCTTTTTTATTTCATCCACTATTTCACATATCTCTCTTGTTTCACCAGAATATGAAATAATAATAGCTACGGTATCCTTTGTAGAATACTGTGCTTGTTTTATTTGATCATTTGATGAGTGGTTTACCCTTACCACTTGATCTAAAGACATCATCTTATACTGAAACATCGCCGCTGATTGATAAGAAATCCCAACACCATAGACATCGATTACTTTACTTACAGATAGAATATCTATTACTTCTGAAAGAACTTTATAATCTAATAATTGTTCTGTATCATGAATTGTTTTTACATATAATCCACCCATATTATTTACTACTTGATCAATGCTATCCTCTGCTAAGAAAGGTTTGTTAAAATCAATTAATGGATCATTTCGTAAGGATATTGCTGCTATTAAATTCATTCTAAAATCATTATAACTTCTTTCACCAATCTTTTTACAAAGTCTACTTATTGTTGCAGTCGATATATATGTTACATCAGCTAATTCTTACAATTTCATTTTTGATACTTTTTCCTTATGTTTAATTATATAATCTGCTACTTCTCTTTCTAGACTGCTAAGCCCCATTTGATATTCTAACTTTAAAAGTAAATCCATTTTTTTGCTCCTTTATATGAATATATTTCAAAGCTTTTATAGTATATGAAGAATTCTTTATTATAATCTTCAAAAAAATATTTCTCCCACTTACTCTCTGATAGTTTTATAGCTTACAAAATAAAACTTTTCAATTTCTATAACTTAAAAACAATAAAATGATTGTTTATTAAGTTATTTCCCTTGAAAAGCTATTCCCTGTTTATGTAATTAGTATATCATATTTTTATATCTAAATTATTATCTTTTACTTGAAATTACAGTTTTTTTACTTTAAATTAATATACTACTAGACCATAATAAAAACAAAGCACATTTTTACGCTTTGTTTTCTTGTTTTAATTCTTTTTTTCTTGCTTTTCTTTGTTGTCTTTCATAAGCTTTATGATTTTGTGCATATTCTTTTACTTGCACATGAATTC
>JBKEBJ010000336.1:0-2462 GCA_047973105.1 Coprobacillaceae bacterium
CAAAATATGCACATCATATTCAAGTCCCATGTTTTTAAGTACACCATTAACATCATCTACTGTAGCCATAAGATCATTGTAAACAGAAGGATTTATTTTAGGTGAAGCAAAAATAATATCACCATAGGAAATATTAAAACATCCTAAGATACACATTGCAGTTCTGATGCATTTTTTCACAACACGTGAAACCGTTTCTTCTCTTGAACCATAGTTAAGTCCACCTTCGTGAAAAGCAATATCTACAGCATAAATATGAGCACCATTTTCATCAAAGGATATTCCTACAGCATCAGCCTCGCTTTGAGAAATCAGCTGTTCAAGGGAATTGTTTTTAAATACATCATAACCATACTTTGATGAAAATAAGTCATTAGCTTTATTCATTAGTTCTGCAATAATATCCTTGTTTTGAAAGGACCATTCAGGCGAAACTGTCCAGTTTAATTGTATGAGCTGACAATTTTTAATGTGTTTAAGCCAAGATAATATAAGGGATTCCCCCATCTCAATCTTCATAATCTCACCTTTCCATAATTCTTCGGAAACTTTTCTTTTCCAAGAAGCCATAAATACTTATCTATTTCCTTTAGGTTAAATTGCTCTAAACCATAATATCTTTGAAACTCAATTAATATCTTTTTAAATATTGCATAGTCTTTTAAATCCTCATTCTTGAATTTATAAAAGTTATCCGCATCCCTAGAATACTTGAGCAGGGTATCAACAAAGCTATCGTAAATAGGAAAATCAAGTGGCTTGTGATGGCTGCAGTATTTCGTAGCAAAGGAATAGAAATTTATTATATTCCCATTATCCATTTCAATTTTTGCGATATCGCCTACAAGGGTTATATCTCCATTATTTAATCTTTCATCTATATTTAAGGATATAATATGTTTAGCAACTTTATAGGCTGCAAAAATATTAGTGCTGTAAAAATCATTTAGCGTAGAAACTTTTACAAGAACATCTTCCATTAAAACATTAGAAGGATATGTTACAATGAATAATTTATCTAATGCTTCTTCTTGAAATTTATAATTTTCTAGGTTATCCCATTGTTCAAGATACCTTATTACTTCATCCTTACTAGGCCTTGGAATATCTTCTCTACTTCTATTTTTTCTAGGTATTCTTATGGCTACTTTATTTTCCTCTTTTCCAGTGCTTAAACTTACAGTATCTCCGGTAACATATTCTTTTAATAATCTAATATTACGGCAATATGTATAAGAATCTGACTTAGGGTTTTTCCTTCCTTTATTTTTGAAGTGTTCCATCAGCTTTGCCCTATATCTTTCAATGCCGTCTTCACTAGATAGCACTTCAATTGGTTCTATCCCTAAATTTTCCCTAAAAATATAAAAAGCCTCACTACAAATTATATCTTTATAAGATAAATGCTTGTAATTAGTATTTAAAAACTCCTTAAATCCTGCCTTTAATATCGTCAAATCATCAATTTGAATATCCTTATCAATCATTTTTACCCCTCACTTTATCAACCCCAATTAATCTATGCCCTCCAATTCTTCTCTCATTAAATCTATTGGATAAGCATAATTCAGAGAGCCACACATCAACGTATTGTTAACCCATTTATTAAGTTCAATAAGATTAATATTTTCACTTGGTAAATACTCTTCTATCTTCCACGATATACTTATATCAAAATCTTTCATTTGACCTAAAACACTACGGTCATGTGTCTTGGTATAATCTACATCTCCACACCTTGTTATATACTTATCTACTGTATCCTCTGGAAATCCCTCTGCTAAAAAGGTTTCTCTAATTGCATCAAGCATAATTTTATCAAATCTCTTAAAATGCTCCATCTTTACGCCATAAAGCACAATACAGTACCTAGTCTTATTGTTCATAAGAAGAATACCCTTTCTCCTATCAAACATAAATAAGTTGGCGTGCCACTCATAAAAGGAATCTGCATTTGCAGCATTATATGGATTTAAGTTTATTTTCATAGTATCTGCTAGTTTTTTAGTACATTCTATAATCATAATTTCACCTTATACCTCTGTTGCCCGGAAGAAGTTTTTTTCTATGGCTTGAATCTTACCATTTGTTTTGTTAATATAATTTAAAAATAGTGTTCCAAGTAATAATCTATCATTGCGAGGTATCCTATTCCACTCGTAACCTTTAAATAAATCTTTCACTAAAAATATTTCAGCATCCATAAGGTTTTCTGCTTCTTTAATTGCTATCTCCAGTAATTCATTTACATCAATCATGTTAATTCTCCTTAACAATCATAATAACAACATTGTTGACATTATTATATAACTTCCAATCTTTAGAAGTCAAACTATTCATACAGAATCTGTAACAAAAAACACCCCATAGGCTTCTATGAACCTAAAGGGTGATATACTCTTATTGATTTTTTAAATCTCCACATCCACGCTAGTGCCTGACTTGAACTCTACCATGAATTT
>JBKEBJ010000342.1:0-13172 GCA_047973105.1 Coprobacillaceae bacterium
TTAGAGATATTAGGGTGAGATTATCTCTATCGATGGAGGTTGAAGAATGAGTAATACATTTAATGACTGTTTAGTAAAAGGTAAGAAATTGACAGAAATTGAACATAACCATTATGCACTATACGATGTTAAAAAAGGGCTCCGTAATGAAGATGGAACTGGAGTATTGGTAGGCCTAACAAAAATAGCAGATGTTGTTGGTTATGAAAAAATCAACAATGAGAAAGTAGATGTTGAAGGAAAATTATATTATCGTGGAGTTAAAGTTACAGATATTTTAAAACAGGAATCTGGTGAAAGGTTCTTATTTGAAGAAGTCTGTTTTCTAATATTATTTGGATATTTACCAAATGCTGATGAATTTGAAGATTTTAAAAAAGATTTAAGTGAACGCTATGTTTTACCAAAAGATTATTTAGAAAGTAAGATTTTAAATTTCCCAAGCTTAAACTTAATGAATAAATTACAACAAGAAG
Organism: Coprobacillaceae bacterium; assembly: GCA_047973105.1. Classification (GTDB taxonomy): domain Bacteria; phylum Bacillota_I; class Bacilli_A; order Erysipelotrichales; family Coprobacillaceae; genus CAKVJS01. The sequence continues at coordinate 477 of JBKEBJ010000342.1, forward strand.
TGTTAATGTTATATTCATATGATGATGACCCAGACAATATTAGTGTTGATGCAACAATGAATAAAGGACTTGATTTAATAGCTAAAATACCTTCTATTGTATGTTATGCATATCGTAGTAAAGTTCATTATTATGATGACGAAAGTTTAGTGATTCATCAAATTAGACCAGATTATTCGATTGCTGAAAATATTTTATATTTATTACGTAATAATATGAAATTTACTAAAAAAGAAGCAGAAGTATTGGATATGGCATTAGTATTACATGCTGATCATGGTGGAGGAAATAACTCTACATTCACAAATGTTGTTATTAGTTCTACAGGAACAGATATCTATTCTTCTTTTGCTGGCGCAATTGGTTCTTTAAAAGGACCAAGGCATGGTGGAGCAAATTTAGCAGTAATGAGACAAATGCGTTTAGCTATTGAAGAAGTGGGATTAGATGCTACAAAAGAACAAATACAAAATGTTGTAGATAGAATTTTAGATAAAGATTTTAATGATAATTGTGGTCTGATATATGGTATTGGTCATGCAGTATACACATTAAGTGATCCAAGATGTCAAGTGTTATCAAAAAAATGTCATGAGCTTTCTATAGAAAAGAATCGAGAAAAAGAATTTATGTTCTATCGTCAATTTGAAGAAATTGCGATTGCTACAATATATAAACGTAAAGGGATTCGTGTTTGTGGAAATGTGGATTTCTATAGTGGTTTAATTTACGATATGTTAGAAATTCCGGAAGAACTATATACATTAATGTTTGTTGTAGGGCGTTCTGTAGGTTGGTTAGCCCATAATATTGAAAACAAACTGTATTCAGGAAGAATCATTCGACCAGCGGCTAAATATGTTGGTGAAACAAAAATATATGTAAAAAGAACAAATAGAGAAGTAAAAGAAGCAGTGAAATCATAGATATAAAACTAATGACAATATTTTGTTGTTAGTTTTTTTTATGAAAAAAGATACTCAAATATATGAGTATCTTATAAAACGAATGATTATATTCTAGTTATTTACAGGGGTAAATTGAATATATAGTATATCTTTTCCATCTACTTCTGCAATTAAACAAACGGGTTCATCTTTTACAGAATAAACTACTGTACCAACTGGTAAATATGTTGAATAGCCTTCTTTATTATTATCTTCAATATTATTAGAAGTGACCTTCATTTTTTCTTTATCTTTTGTTAATGTATCTACATCAATCGGTTCCGCACCAGGATGGGAATCAACATTTAAATATACATAATTGTTAAAAACAAGATCATCGTATGAATCTGGTACTTCATAATCATCTGGTAATAAATCTGCAGAGCCATCAAATTCTGAAGAAGATGAACCGAATTCATCTTCCTTTGATGTTGAATCTGGCTTTTCATCATTATTATTACTGCTACAACCTATTAATGATAAAGCCATTAATAATGTTACTATGTAACCTGTTATTTTTTTATAATTTATTTTCATTTTTATCTCTCCTAAGTATAATTTTATTTGTTTATTTTTCTTTTGTTTTCTAAGTACACGCCTAATATAATGAATAGAATCCCGATTATTAAATAAGTAACTCTACTTGTTAGAATCGGTGTTGTTAAAGTGAATACGGGATCTAAAGTATCATTGGATAAAGGGTATTGGGTAAAATAGGTATTACAAAATAATTGCGCTGTCTCAAATAATGGTGAAACAGTTAATAATAAAAGCATGGGAATAGCGAAGTATACTAATATACGATATATTTGTCCAAGCAACAACGAAAGTCCCATTGTAAAGATAAAGGTAGGAATTACAATACAAAGAGTAGGGAAAATCAGTTCTATAATGTTTATATCGTTGGAAAACCAATACATTAGAAAGGCAATGCCGATGAAGGTAACAATTAATATTACTAATAACCATGCAATAGTAATGGCAAGACATTTAATCAGAAGATATTTTCTTTGATTAATTGAAGTTGTAGAGGTTAGTATTTTCACTTTTGTTGCTTTGTTAGAAAATAGATTATTAATGAAAAATACTAAAGCGATGCAAAGCAAAAGAGATATTTGGGATATATAGTCTCCAAAACTCCATGAGGAGAAGGGGGCAGTATTAGATATTCCTTGAATAGTTTTAGTTGTTAAAATTTGCCAAGAATATAAAATACTAGTAATTAATATGCCAAAATAAAACTTATTAACTATTGTTCGATAAAGCTCGTATTTAAATATCTTATTCAAGTTTCAAATCCTCCTCTGTCAAATTACATGCTTCTAAAAAGTGTTTATATTGGATAAATAGGTTTTTGAAGCTAAGGTCTTCTGTGAAAATTTGAGATAGAATTGAATCCATTGCATCTTCTCCGCCAACCAGCTTTTCGGCTTTTAAAATTTTCAAGGGCATTTCCGAATATTGTTTTATAGAAGTTAATTGGTTATAAATATTAGAACGATATTGTTCTGGTAAAGCATCTAGATATTCAGGATTGCGAACATAAAAGTTTTTATAATAAGAGTCAACCCGTTCTTGCCATTTATCAACATAATATTTTTTAGCATATTCTTCTCCGTATTTTTCTTTCATCATACGGTATGTTGCATATACAGTTAATCCTTCTGCTGACCATTCTGGATTTTTTGTATCTGTATGGAATATTCTTTGAACTCCCCACCATTGATGTACAATTTCATGAGCTAAAGTTTCTCCACCACTGGCTCCTTTTAAGGGGTCGTTTAATCCTTCTTCGCTAAAACTATCTTCTGACATCACGCTTACACCTGGATTAGCGAAACCGCCACCAGAACCATATTCAATCAATCTTAATTTATTATCCACATAGGAATTTAATGGACCATAGTGTTCAGTACAATAGTCAAACACTTCTTTTATTACTTCGTCAACATTATTATCTTTCATAATATCTTCATGCTTTTTACTATAAATAAATTCAATATTATTGCCTGCTGCCTCAATATTATGAGAAATATAATCTCCAGCCACAATACCAATACTAGTGTTTGCACGTAGTTGCCACACATTATTACCGTTATCCTTTTCTTCTATTAATTCCTCTTCACCAATTCCTGGGATAACAGGAACCATATCTTTAGGGAGTTCTATATTCGCTATTAAAGGACTGGAATTTTCATCTGAGTCAATGAATAACATTGGATATAATTCACTTGGACCTAAATTTATATGTTCATGACTGATTTCTAAATCACCTTGATTCAATGGCACAATATTCCATTCTTGTGGGAAACCTCCATATTCAATGATTAATTCAATATCTTTTGTACCATCTAAATCAATTTCAATGTTTTTGTTTTTTGCATTGTCATCCTGTAAATCTCGATAAGGTATTTCTTTACCATTTGATGTTATTGAGTAAATGGTATATCCAGCGTTGATTCCAGCAATTATTGTTTCTGGCTTTTCACTTGTATTTTGTAATTGATACGTAACTGTTCCTTTAAATGTCCCAGTTAATAGGTTTGGATTAGCCGTCATTACCATAGATTTTCTATAGACATTTTGATTTGCATCATAATTGACTTGTGAAACAGAGAAACGGCTATCTTGTTCTGAATCTAAATGCTCACTATGATCAAGGATGGGCTGTTTTATATATACCAAACTACTACATAAAATTAAACAAATTGAAAATATAAGAATATGAAATTTCTTTATATTTATTTTAATAGAGGCAAAAAGTCCTTTATTATAACAACGAAGACATATACATGATAAAAACCAAAAGCCAGTAATAAGAAGTATCCAGAACAACCGATTCCAACCTATAACCATAAGTTTTCTCATGTTTCCAAAGTCATCCGATAGATTAGTGAGTGGGGGATTGATCCAACGTAGTAACCAATTGTCCTCCCAAATAGTAAAACAAAGAATGGTAATACATAAAAATAAAACAAGTGTTAAGTCTAATCTTTTGCATATTTGATAAAATGATACTGTTAGAAAAATACCAATAATAGTAGGAAGAAACATAACTAAAATATAAGTTAATAAATAAACTTTTAAATTAAACACATTACCCATAACATTTGTAGTAAAGGGAATCCAAATTAAAATTGTTATAAGTTGAGTAACTAAAGCTACAAGAATAATAGAAAGTATTCGAGATAAATTAGCTAGAAATGGAGGAATCATGGAATCAATTAATACTTCCACTTTATTTCGATGAATTTTATTTAATTCAAAAGCTGTTAATAGTCCAAAAACAATGGCACTAATGATACCACCTGCTAATGTTGGATTACCAAGATTAATGGAATTAATAGAAGCGGCAACGGCTTCTTCTCCTGTTACACTAAGTGGTTTATAAAATAGTAATCCAAATATTGGTGATATTATGCTTATTAACATTAATGCTCTTGGTATTTTTGCATGGAAGAGTCGATTAATTTCTACATGTAATAGTGAAAATAGTTTCATTAACCAACACCACCTTTAGCAATCAAGTACATATATGCATCTTCTAAGGTTGGTTCAACGGGATTAGTGTAAACTGGTAGTGTTTCTGCTACAATCCGATATACAACACCCTTAGCGGTGTTGACACGTGATGTAATATGTAATGCAGGATCGACCATATCTGTGATTTTACCTGTAAAAACTCCAACACATCCTTCAGCGAGTTTAATTAACTCTTCAGGAGTGCCATTAAACAATATATTTCCTTGGTTTATTACAATTAATTGATTACATACGGACTGAACATCTTCAATAATATGGGTTGATAATAATACTGTTTTATCTTGTGCAGTATGTGAGAAGAGATTTCGAAAACGAATTCTCTCTTCAGGGTCTAACCCAACAGTGGGTTCATCAAAAATTAGTAATTCAGGATCAGCTAACAGTGCTTGTACGATACCAACTCTTTGTCATTGCCCACCAGATAGTGTATGGATAGGGGCTTTACGTTTTTCTTGAAGATATGTTGCTTCTAATACTCTTTCAATAGATTCTTTGATATTCTTGATACCTTTTAAAGCAGCCATATAATCTAAAAATTGTGTAACTGTTAATTCATCATATAGACCAAAAGATTGTGGTAAATATCCCGATTTGGATTTCATTTCTTTTTCACAGTCCTTAAGTGGTGAACCATTCATTAATATTTCCCCATTTGTTGGTAATAAGGCAGCTACTAATAATTTCATTAAACTGCTTTTTCCAGCACCGTTTGGCCCTAATAAACCAATTAAGCTAGGGCTTTCTAGTGAGATATTAATATTTTTTAATGCTTGTTTTCCAGATGGATATGTTAAATCTAAATTCTTAATATCTATTTTCATTTAATCACTCCTTTTATTAAGATATAAAAATAATACCGTTTCTATTTGAAACGGTATTGAATTTTTTGTGTAGTTTGTGTGGAAAACTGAACACTAACGATAACTCCATTATTAGTATTATTAATATCACATCTTGCATGATGATAATCTAGTATCTTTTTAACAAGATATAAACCTAATCCACTGCCACCATTTGTCTTTGAACGAGATGTATCTACTAAATAAAAAGCATCAAATATATAGGGGAGTGATTCTTTAGGAATGTGTGATTCACTATTTTCAATAGTTAAAAGAGGAGCATTATTGTTATTTAGAGTAATTATTATCGTTGCGTTATTAGGAGAATGGTTCAAAGCATTACTAAGAAGATTGGAAACAACTTTATCTATTAAACCACTGTCTCCTTGTACAAATATTCCAGCAGCAATATTCTTATCTATAGTTATTTCTTTTTGTTTAGCTATTTGAACAATCGATTCTATATGTACATTGACTAAAGATGACATGTCAATATCTTCATAATTTGTCTGGAGGTTTGTGTTGTCCATTCGAGATACTTCTAATATTTCACGAACTAATTTTTCAATTCGTTCAGTTGTTCGCAAGGAACGAGCAAGATACGTGTTATGATCTTTATAAACACCAACACCATCTAACATACCACGTAGTTGACCCTTTAGAATAGTAACAGGTGTTTTGAGTTCGTGTGACGCTGCAGCGAAAAAGGTCATTCGTTGTTCTTCTAATATATCTTTTTTATCAATTTCTTGTTGTAATGATTGATTCGCTAAATGTAATCTGGATAAAGCACTTGAAAGACTATTAGACATAGTGTTCATATTACTTCCTAGTAGTCCAATTTCATCAATTCGTTTATTTGTATAAATATAAGTGAAATCTAAATTGGCTATTCTTTTAGAGATATTATTTAATTTAACAATAGGTTTAGTAATATATCTGGAATACATAAAAGCAATAGTTATTGAGATACAAAATATACAAATAATTAAATATGGTGCTACTTGCTTTAAAGCAGCAGTTGTTTGATTTGTTTCTCTAACTTCAATAGAAGTAGTTAGGGTATATAGAATATTAGAATTATTAAAGCTAAAGTTAACAACATGCATTTCTGAATCATTTGAATTCCTATTAGTACTTGGTGAATTGTTATTTGCTTCAAAATTAGTAATATCTCCATGGTTTGATGGATTGTTGTAAGATGATAAAAAATGGCTAATGTTGTTTTGGTCTATTATTATTGGTTCGAGGCCTGTTTCAATCATAAATGCATCTAGTAAAGGAGTACAGTCTTCCATTGTTGTGTTTTCTAATTCTTGTGCTAATTTTGTTAATTTTGATTGTAATTCATCATTTTCTAAAATAGTAAAAGAAATAGGTGTTGCTAAAGCAATTATTATATATGTTACAGTACTTATCATAATTAGAAGGGATGCTGTAATGATAAATAACCTCGTTGTTAAACTCATTCTAATTTTTCTAATCCATTTTTTTAACACGATATCCGACTCCTCGTACTGTTTCAATATAATTACAATCTAATTTTTTTCGTATATTCTTAATATGGCTATCAACAATACGTTGGTCACCAAAAAAAATCATATCCCCATATTTTTTCTAATAATATACTTCTAGTTAAAACACGTCCTGGATTATTTAATAATATTAGTAATAACTCAAATTCACGATTTGTAATATCAACTTGTCTACCATTTACAGTTACGATATAAGCATCTAAATCAAGTATGAGATCTTGATAATGGATTTTATGGTTACTAATAGAAAGTGCTTGGTTATTTCTTTTTAAAACAATAGCGATTTTTCGTAATAAAATAGAAATTGAAAAGGGTTTTACTACATAATCATCTATCTCCAAGTTATAACCTTGTAATTGATTTTGTTCTGAATCTAAAGCTGTTAACATAATAATTGGAACATTCGATTCTTTTCTTATCAATTCGCAGACACCATAGCCATCAATTTTTGGTAACATAATATCTAAAAGAATGAGGTCCCATGTTTGTTTATGAAATAATTCTATAGCCATTACACCATCCATAGCGCTAGTGGTAGAATATCCTTCTTCTTGTAAATATGTAGATATCATTTCTTGTATATCATTATCATCTTCTATAATTAATATTTGTTTCATTGTATCTCCTCCCGATGCAGTACAATAACATTATATTATGAAGATAGTGTGGAATAGGTGTCCTTTTGATAACATTTTGATAACAAAAAAAGAATAATGATATGTTTTTTAATATCATTATTCCTAAAATATATTATATTATTTTTTTTATCCAATGATGTGGATCTTCAATATTTCCCCATTGGATTCCAGTTAATGTATCGTACAGTTTTTGAGTTAATGAGCCTGTTTTAAAGTTGTTAATAATAACTTCCTCACCTTTATAACATAATTGTCCAATAGGGGAGATAACAGCAGCTGTTCCTGTTCCAAATGCTTCTTGTAAATTTCCGTTTTTAGCAGCTAACATTAAATCGTCAATACTTAGCTCTCGCTCTTCAACTTCATAATCCCAATCTTTTAGTAATTGAATAATAGAGTCACGAGTGACACCAGGTAGTACAGAACCATCTAATGGTGCAGTAATTATTTTGTTGTCAATAACAAACATAGCATTCATTGTTCCAACTTCTTCAACATATTTACGATGTACTCCATCTAGCCATAATACTTGTGTATATCCATTTTGTTCAGCTTTTACTTGGGCAGCGATACTAGCAGCGTAATTACCACCACATTTTGTAAATCCTGTTCCACCTTTAACAGCACGAACATATTCATCCTCTACCCAAATTTTAATAGGATTTACTCCTTCAGGATAATACGCTCCAACAGGTGATAAAATAATCATAAATGTATATGATTTAGCTGGATGAACGCCAACTCCTAATTCACTTGCGAACATGAAAGGGCGAATATATAATGAAGTCTCTGGTGTGCTTGGTACCCAATCTTGTTCAAATTTAACAAGTTCTTCCACGGCTTCAACAAACATTTCTTCAGGTAATTTCGCCATACAAATACGTTCATTTGATTTTATCATTCTTCTTGCATTCATTTCTGGTCTAAAAAGTAAGATATTACCTTTATTATTACGATATGCTTTTAAACCTTCAAAAGTTTCTTGTGCATAGTGTAAAACCATAGCAGCAGGATCCATCGCAATAGGAGCATATGGTACAATTCGAGCATCGTGCCAACCTTGTCCTTCATCGTATTCCATCATAAACATATGATCTGTAAAATATTTTCCAAAACTCAAATCAGTTGCATCTGGTTTTTCTTTTAAAGTTTTTGCTTTTTCAATTCTAATATCCATAAAATATGCCCCCTTATTAGTAACAAGTATACTCTTAAATATATTTCTATGCAATAAAATTTATATATATTATAAAAACTGGACTATTTTTGTGATATAAACCAAAATATACTCACTAATTGTAATTACAATTTTCTTATTATTTTTATTAATAATAAGGTATAATATCATACATAGAATATCATTGTCACTTATTAGTGACGAAATATCTTTCATTATACGTTTTGATATGATAAAATAATATTATATTGGAGGAAATAGTATGATTAGAATATTATTATGTTGTGGGGGAGGTTTTTCATCTAGTGCTTTAGCTACTAAAATGAAAAAAGATATTATTACTGAAGGAATGGAAGAAAAAGTTGATATTGATTTTTATCCATTTACCATAGCGAAAGATAAATATCAAGATTATGATATTATTATGTGTTGTCCACATTTGAAAATGTATATTAAAGAATTCATTGAAAGAATTAAACCAACAATTCCGTTGTATGTATTACCACCTAGAATGTATGGTATGATGAATATTAAAGAATTGTATCAAGACGCTAAAGATGTTGTTTCTATGTATAAAGAAACTAACACTAATCCTATTTGTTTTCCAGGAAAAGAAAATACTTTGCGTGTAACTAGAGATGTAGCTTTCCATAATCAATAAAAGTTATCAGATTTTTTGATAACTTTTTTATTATATCCATTGACAGTTAAACATATTATGATATAATCATATCGTCATATGAATATATGTTCATATGTAAAGGAGGAATAACATGGACAAAGCTGTACATGAAGAAATAGTTAAAAGAGTAATGGGAACATTACCGCAAGAAGAAATATTATACGATATTGCTGAATTATTTAAAGTGTTTGGTGATTCGACAAGAATTAAATTAATATGTGCTTTATTTGATGAAGAAATGTGTGTAAATGATTTAGCAGTTAGTTTACAAATGACGCAATCAGCTATTAGTCATCAATTACGAATATTAAAAAATGCGAACTTAGTAAAATTTAGAAGAGATGGTAAATTGATGTATTATTCATTAGATGATGAACATGTAAAACACATCTTTGAAGCAGGATATGATCACGTAATGGAATAAGGGGGTTATCATTATGAAATACAAATTTCACGTAGATGGGTTAGATTGTGCAAATTGTGCACAAAAGATAGAAGATAAAATTAATAAATTAGATGATATAAAGGAATGCAGTGTTGTATTTGCGACATTAACCATGTTTGTTGAATCTGGCTTAGAAGAAAGTGAACTATTAAATACTATACAAACAGTAGTTGATTCTGTTGAAGATGGGGTTATAGTAAAATCAATAATTAAAAAATCTGATTATAATCATGATAATAGTCACAAACATACACATGAACATAATCATGAATGTAGTGATGGAAGTTGTGAGGTAAATGTTCAAGACAAAGAACCAATTGTAGGAAAATCTACAAGTTTACGAATCGATGGATTAGATTGTGCAAGTTGTGCAATTAAAGTGGAAAATAAAATAAATCAAATGCCAGAAATTGATAAAGCTGTTATTAATTTTTCAACACAAACTTTACAAGTTCAACCTAATGGTATATTGAGTAATTCGGAGTTACTTTCCAGTTTACAAAGTACTGTTGATGCAGTTGAAGATGGCGTGACCTTATCTTTAAAAAAAGGTGCGACTGTAATTAAGAAACCAAAATTGTTTTCTTTGAAAGAGAATTGGGATTTAGTTTGTGGTGTCATATTACTGATTATTGGTGTACTTTTGAAAGAAAATACATTTAGTACAATATTAATATTAGCTTCTTACTTTATCTCTGGATATAAAGTATTATTAAAAGCATTTAAAAACATATTAAGATTTGAAATATTTGATGAAAATTTCTTGATGTGTATCGCAACTATTGGGGCGATATGTATTGGTGATTATAAAGAGGCTGTCGCTGTAATGTTGTTTTACTCTGTTGGTGAAGTTTTTCAGTCCTACGCAGTTAATAAAACAAGAAGTTCAATATCATCATTAATGGATATTAAAAGTGATTTCGCAAATGTTGTAGTTGGTGATGATGTAATTAAAAAAGATCCAGAAGATGTAAAGATTGATGATGTTATCTTAGTTAAAGTAGGAGAGAAGATTCCTTTAGATGGTGTTGTTATTAAAGGAACTAGTACTTTGGATACTTCTAGTTTAACTGGTGAATCATTACCACGAGATGTTAAGGAAAATGAAGATGTGTTGGCTGGGGTAGTGAACTTGACAGAAATATTATATGTAAAAGTTACTAAACCATATGAAGATTCAACCGTTTCTAAAATATTAGAACTTATGGAAAATGCAGCTAGTAAAAAAGCACCAATGGAACAATTCATTACTAGATTCGCTAGAATTTATACACCAACTGTTGTATTTTTGGCGATATTATTAGCTACTGTTCCAATGGTTATATTCAAAGATGCAGTTTTCTATGATTGGTTATATCGTGCATTAACATTTTTAGTAGTTTCTTGTCCTTGTGCTTTAGTTATTTCTATCCCTCTTGGATTATATGCTGGACTTGGTAAGGCAAGTAAATTAGGTGTATTAATTAAAGGTGGAAATTATTTAGAGTTATTAAAGGATATTAATACTGTTGTTTTTGATAAAACTGGGACATTAACACAAGGAAGTTTCGAAGTTATAGAAATTAATGGTGAAAATGATTTACTAATGTATGGTGCTTATGGAGAATATTTAAGTAATCATCCAATTGGTAAAAGTATCGTTAATGCATATAAAAGAGAGATTGATGCAGTTCGTATTAAAGATTTTAAAGAAATTGCTGGTAAAGGTATTTCTGTAGTTATTGATGATAAAGAAGTATTCTTAGGAAACCAAGGATATATGAATGATTTAGGTATTGAAGTTGTAGAACCTAAAGCTGTTGGTACTATTGTTCATATCGCAATTGATAAACAATATGCTGGAAATATTGTTGTTGCTGATAAGATTAAAGATACTTCCTTAAAAGGAATTCAAAAATTAAAAGAAGAAGGTATTGATAACACAGTAATGTTAACTGGTGACCATCATACAGTAGCTAATGATATTGGAAAGAAGTTAGGTATTGATAAAGTATACAGTCAATTATTACCACAAGATAAGGTTCAACAAGTAGAATCATTAATGCATGATAAAGATGTTCGTTTGGCTTTTGTTGGTGATGGTATCAATGATGCTCCGGTGCTTGCAAGAGCGAATATTGGTATAGCTATGGGCGGTATTGGTAGCGATGCAGCTATTGAAGCAGCAGATATGGTCTTAATGACTGATGATATAGAAATGATTGGTGAAGCAATTCAAGTTTCAAAGAAGACAAATGTAATCCTAAAACAAAATGTTACATTTACTTTGGCAATAAAAATAGGGGTATTGTTATTGACAATGTTTGGTTATTCAAATATGTGGATGGGTGTATTCGCAGATGTTGGTGTGACACTAATAGCGATTCTAAATTCTATGAGGATTTTACGATAATATGGAAATAAATTTAACAGAAACGTATTTATTGGATTATAATCATTCTTCTATAATAGAAGTTATTGAAAAAAACAAATGGCATTTATTACCTATTAAAGAGGCGATTCAGGCCGTATATGGTTATGTTCAAAATACAATTATATTTGGTTATAACAGCGATGATTATATCAAGGCAAGTAAAGTATTAAAAGATGGATATGGACAATGCAATACCAAAAGCATACTACTAATGGCCTTCTTAAGAAGATTAAAGATTCCATGTCGAATGCATGGATTCATTGTTGAAAAGAATTTTCAAAAAGGCTGTTTAAAAGGACTTTATTACAAGTTTTCTCCAAATGAAATCATTCATGGTTGGGTTGAAGTATATTATAATCAAACATGGTATGTGTTAGAGGGCGTTATTTTAGATAAAAAATATGTAAATCAATTACAAGATAAATATAAATCAAATAATAGCGAATTTCATCGATACGCAATATCAACAAATAATTT
>JBKEBJ010000398.1:0-2851 GCA_047973105.1 Coprobacillaceae bacterium
AAAAGGTTTTTTATCACAACTAGAAAGAGATTTGACTTCACCATAGATTACTACTTTGGCGGATATTTTGGAAGCACTAGGCACCAACTTACCAGAGTTTTTTAATGAGAAGGAAGAAGAACAAATCGTCTTTAAACAAGATGATTTTTTTGTTAATGAACAAGATGATTATAGTATTTCCTATATAATTCCTAACGCACAAAAGAATAAAATGGAACCCATTCTAATAACTTTAGAAAAAGATAAAGAATCAATGCCCATTGATCCTCATGGAGGAGAAGAATTTGGATATGTTATGCAAGGACGGGTAACCTTAGTATATGGAGAAAAAGAATTACATTTAAAAAAAGGACAGACCTTTTATATAAAAGGTGGTGTCACTCATTATTTAAAAAATACAAAAGATGTAAGTGCAAAAGTTATTTGGGTGTCTACACCACCATTATTTTAAGGAGAATGCATATGACTAAATTAATACAATTAGATAACTTAACAAAAGAGTTTAATGGACAAGTAGTACTAAAAGGAATCCATTTAGATATCAATGAAAAAGAATTTGTTACATTATTAGGACCAAGTGGTTGTGGAAAAACAACAACACTACGTATTATGGGTGGATTTGAAGAAGCAAATGGGGGAACGGTAATGTTTAATGGGCTGGATATTAGTAACTTACCACCTCATAAAAGACAATTGAATACTGTTTTTCAAAAATATGCATTATTTCCCCATATGAATGTTTTTGATAATATTGCTTTTGGTTTAAAAATAAAGAAACTAGATAAAAAAACAATTGAACAAAAAGTAAAAAAGATGCTATCTCTAGTAGGGTTAGATGGATATGAAAATCGTAGCATCAACCAGTTGTCAGGAGGACAACAACAACGTGTAGCAATTGCCAGAGCGTTAGTTAATGAACCTAAAGTATTATTATTAGATGAACCTTTAGGGGCATTAGATTTAAAACTTAGAAAAGCGATGCAAATGGAATTAAAAAATATTCAACAAGAAGTAGGGATTACTTTTGTTTATGTAACACATGATCAAGAAGAGGCGTTAACTATGTCGGATACGATAGTAGTTATGAATGAAGGAAGTATTCAACAAATTGGAACACCAACCGATATTTATAATGAACCAGAGAATCGTTTTGTAGCGCAATTCATTGGAGATTCAAATATTGTAGAAGGGGAATTTATTAGAGATTTCTTAGTTTCTTTTGATGATCAACAGTTTGTTTGTGTTGATAAAGGGTTTGACGAAGAACAAAAAATTGATATTGTTATTCGCCCAGAAGATTTAGATATAGTTGAAGTAGGGAAAGGAAAAATACCTGGAACTGTAACATCTATAGTATTTAAAGGAGTGCACTATGAGATTTTAGTAGAAACAAACTATCGCACATACAAGGTTCATACAACAGATATTAGTGAAGTAGGTAAAAAAGTAGAATTAGATTTTTGGCCAGAAGATATTCATGTTATGGATGTCATGGGGACATATTAAATGAAACAATTTAGAAAATTAGTTGGACCTTATTGTTTTTGGTTGTTTATATTGACAGTAATCCCAATGTTATTAATATTTTTATATGCTTTTATTGAAAAAGGCAATAATATTACTACTTTTAACTTTACATTAAATAATTTTAAAGAATTCTTTGATCCAGTTTTTATATCTGTATTAATCAAATCTTTTGTATTAGGGATTATTACAACTATTATTTGTTTATTAATTGGATATCCAGTTGCTTATTATATTTCTAAATGCAAAGAAAAAACACAAACATTGTTAATTTTATTAATTACTTTTCCAACATGGATTAATTTATTGATGCGTACGTATGCTTGGATTGGATTATTAAGTAATAAAGGAGTAATTAATAATATTTTACAGGCTATTGGCTTATCGTCAGTGAATATGTTATATACTGATTTTGCAGTAGTGTTAGGAATGGTGTATGATTTTTTACCATTCATGATTTTACCAATTCATACTGCACTTACAAAGATGGATCCTGCAATAGAAGAAGCAAGTTCCGATTTAGGAGCAGGACCCATTAGAACATTTATAAAAATTACATTCCCATTATCAATGGGTGGCGTGTTAACCGGAATTACTATGGTATTTTTACCAGCCGTATCAGCCTTCGTTATTCCTAAATTACTAGGAGGAGGACAATATGCGTTAATTGGAAGCTTTATTGAACAACAGTTCATTAAGGTTGGAAATTGGCACTTTGGTAGTGCGGTATCATTGATACTTGCGGCGTTGGTTATTATTTTAATGGCACTTATATTTATGTTAGAAAAATATTCTGGTATTGATATTGATGAGGAGGATAGAAAGAATGCGAAAATCAAGAAAAATTCCAAAAATCTTGTGGATTAGTATTACGTTATTATTTCTATACTTGCCATTATTTGTTATGGCAGTATTCTCCTTTAATGATTCAAAGTCTTTATCTCATTGGGAAGGATTCTCTTTTCGTTGGTATGAAGCATTGTTTTCTAATAATCAAATGATGGATGCAATATTTGTATCTGTTACTATTGCGATTTTTGCAACCATTGTTTCTACTGTATTAGGTACAATAACAGCTATTGGGTTGTCTAAAAGTAAAAAAATCATTAAAACTGCAATACTACAAACAAATAATTTACCAATATTAAATCCTGAAATAGTTACAGCAATATCACTAATGTTATTATTTTCTTTTTTAGGAGTTAGTAAAGGATATTGGACAATGTTAATTGCGCATATTGTAATATGTACACCTTTTGTAATTACAAATGTATTACCAAAAGTACAACAAATGGATATTCATTTAGCAGATGCTGCTATGGATTTA
>JBKEBJ010000045.1:0-19209 GCA_047973105.1 Coprobacillaceae bacterium
TATTTCATATTATAATTCCTTATTATTTAGGATAGAAAATTTTATGATCGTTTTTATTCTTTTTTGAATTCGTAATAGCACCAACAATTTCAGAAACTTTTGGTAATGCTTGTAATCCCTCATCTACGATAATTTGTATTTCTCCTATTTCATCGTTCTTTCCATAATATCGATAAGGAACCTGACTTTGATCGTCACTAACTACATAATACCTAGGGTCATATCCCCTTAAACGATATTCTTCTTGTATTGCTTTTTCTTCATCTGAACTTTCTATATCATGATACTTAAATAAGTTTCTTGATAAGAATCTATTTGTTAAATCTTTTAATATAGTGTCATCTCCATCACTAAACTTTTGGAAGTAGTAGAAAACTACACCTTCATCTAATCGGATATATTCATTTTCTGTTACTACTCCATTTAAGAATGGTTCTAAGTATGTAATATCACCAAGATCCACATTACTATGATATAAATCTTTTATTCGTTTAAAAATGCAAGTTAATAATTGTTCATAACTTCTAGCTGTTGGATGATAATATACTTGCCAGTACATATGATATCTAGCTAAAATGTAATCTTCAATCGCTTGTACTCCTGATTCTTTATATACAATACGTCCATTTTGAACTTGCATAACTCTAAGTATTCTTGATAAATCAAACTGTCCATATGTTGTACCAGTGAAATAAGAATCACGTAATAAATAATCCATTCGATCTGCATCCAATTGACTACTTACCATCTCTACTAACACTTTATTAAAATGCACTTTTTCAATAATACTACTTACGGCATTAGAAAAACCTGGATTGAAGTTTTCTAAAATTCTATTTACTTCCGTATCGCCATTAATAATCTTAACTGTATATTCTTCATGATTAAATCCTAAGGCATCTTCAAAGGAGTGGGAAAATGGACCATGACCAATATCATGTAATAACCCTGCACACATAACCGTTAATTTATCATAATCATTGATTTCACTACCAATGCAATGATCTTCTAACATCATCATTATAATATAGTACACTCCTAAAGAATGTGAGAATCTAGAATGTTCTGCACTTTGATAGACTTGGTAAGTTCCACCTAATTGTTTTATACGACGTAATCTTTGCATTTCTTTAGTGTCAATTAAATCTAATATCAATTGATATTCTACATAAATATAGTTATGCACAGCATCACGAAATACATGACTCTTTGGAAGCTTAATGTCTTTTAATTGAAAGGTTTCTTTATTCATTAGAACACCTCCTTGTATGTATTATAATATATTTTGTTATATAATGGGAACAATTCGCTCGATAAAATGTTGAAAACATCAGCATTTATTTCTATTTTATCTAAAAAACCTCATTGTATAATACAATAAGGTTATATTTTTATTAATTATCTTGTTTCTTTCTATAGAATGTTAACAGACTAGCACTTAACATAACTAACATTGCCCATGGCATACTAGTAAGCGTATCTCCTGTTTTTACATTGTCCGTTGTTATTGGTTTCTGTGTTTCTGAATTACCGTTATCTATTTCTACACTCGGTGTCCTATTGTTCATAACTGTAAATTCCACAGCACTTCCCTTAAATGGTAAATCATAATCTGAAAAGCGTTCTCTAATAATTACATTTACGATTTCAAATTCTTGATCTGGATATGGTAAAGTAAAAGTAAGACTTTCACCAGGTGCAATATTTTGATCATCATAATTCACAATAATTGGATGAATCGCTCCATCCATTTCAAAATGTAGATTGATGTATGGTAAACGAATTGTTTTTTGACGTAATTCTAATTCCGCCAATAATTCATTTGTTTCTGTAAGTTCTGTATTATTTGTTATTGTTACATCAATACCTGCATCATTTTGAATGATTTTTGTATCAATACTACTATAATCACAAATAAAATCATTTGTATTTGTTGGTAAACTTGTTCCACCAAATAAATTAGTATATATCGCAGTGCTTAGTTCATTTCTTTTTCCTGTTTCATCTGGTGCGTCTTGGGAAGCCATCCAAACTATAATTCCACCTAAATCATTTTGATTTACATAGTTAGCTTTTTCTGTTACTGATTGTACGTTATCATATGTAAAGAAAGAGCCTGTAGTTGGATTGTATAAATATGGTGCCTTCGCTACATCATCCCAATACTCTTCTACTCCATACTCAGCTTTTAATCTATCAATATTACGGTATGACCAAATACCAGCACGCCAACCACCATCACCAGCGACTAATGGCACTTCGTTTAAAGCGCCTCTTTCCCATGTACCTTCTGCTGCTTCAGCAGTACCAAATAAACCTGGTTGAGCTGGATCTGCTTCTGTTCCTGCCGTGATTTTTTCCCAACCTCTGGTGTAATAAGCAGCACCAATAACTATTTGATCTGCAGATGCACCTTCACTTAAATAATATTGAACACTATCATTAATAGAGATATCTCTACTAGCAGGATCATTTGGGTTAGAGTATAAATTAGTATGATGTGCACTGTAACCATTCCATGCACCATTCATATCATACGTCATAATATTAGCGAAATCAACTAATCCAAATACTGCAGGAATATCCGTTCCTTCTGCAATAACATTAGGATTCGCTGAAAGTGCTACTGATAATTCATATGTTTTATCTAAGTTAGAACCTTGATTATCTAAACCTGTTCGTAAATCTTGTAATAATCTAATAAAATTCTGACGATCTGCAGGGCTTGCATTCGGTGTTCCTTCATCTCCATCATTATCAATTAAATCTGGTTGACGAACATTACCTGGGTATTCCCAATCAACATCAACAAAATCCATATCTGTATACTCAATAAAGTGTAAAACTTGTGATACTAAATTAGTACGTTTAGTATCGTCTGCACACACTAATGAGAAATCTCCTGATTTTGTCCATCCACCTAAAGATATCCCAATTTTCAAGTTTGGATTATTTTGTTTTAGACGTTGAAAGGCAGTGAATAATCCACTTGTTGCACTTCCATTTGTCGCATTTGGAATACCCGCTTCAGCTGCCAATGCAGCTTGTTCATCAGTTAATACTAAATCTCCATTTTCATCAAAATCAATAAATGCGTAATTTAAATGCGTATAATAATCAGCAGGCATTTGATCTGGTGTAAAATTCCCTTGACTATCCTCTAATGACCAGTCCCCATAATACATAATAAAGCGTTTGTTACTCGTTTCTTCCGCATGTACTACCTCTGTATTAGAACCTATAAAAAAACTTGTTACTAATAAAGATGCAATACAAAGTAATGCAGATATTTTTCTCATTTATTTTCCCCTTTCGCTTCAATAGGGCCGATACTTTCCGTATTAAGCATAACAAACGATGAAAGCACTGTCAATAAAACATTATAATCTTTTTTAATAGCCATTATAATCTTTTGTATAGATAATAGTATATTTATTCCACAAGAAATAGAGGCATTAGTGACATGAAAAAAGAATGAAAAAATTATTTTCATTCTTTTATATTCTATAGATTTTCACCATTAGTAGAGATAACATTTTTATACCAATCAAATGAATCTTTTCGATATCTTGTTAAATCTCCACTGCCATTATCGTCTTTATCTACATAGATAAATCCATAACGTTTTTTCATTTCTCCTGTAGTTGCACTAACTAAATCTATTGGTCCCCACATTAAATACCCAAAACATTCTACTTTATCATCTATAACTGATTTTTTAAGTTCACTTAAGTGTCTTTCAAGATAGTTAATACGATATTCATCATGAACTGTTCCATCAGAATTTAATGTATCCATTGCCCCTAAACCATTTTCTGTCACGATAATAGGTAATCCATACTTACGATACGTATAATTTAGAACATAACGTAATCCAATTGGATCTACTGCCCATCCCCATTTGCTTTTTTCTAAGTATGGATTTTGAACACCACCAAACAATGTCTCTTCTTCTCCATCATCACCTTCATATTTAGCGACTCCTGAACTATAGTAATTCATGCCAATAAAATCTATTTTACCTTCTGCAAAGGCTTTTTCATCTTCCTTTGTTATTTCAATATGAATACCTAATTCATCATATTCTTTGATTTTGTATTTTGGAAATACACCGTTAGTCATGGCATCAATTTGGTAATAATCACGATCCATTTCTTTAAAGGCATTCATTACATTAATAGGTTTACAATTAAGTGGATAGGATGGTGTTATTCCAAATACACAACCAACTTTATTTGTAGTATCTATATCTCTAATGATTTTAGTAGCTTTTACTCCAGCCAATGTCATATGATACCCAATAGTAGCTAGCACTTCTTTTTTATTACCTTCTAACTCGCTATACTTTAATCCAGCTAGAATATAAGTGAAAATATCAGATGCTTCTGTTTGGGGATCAATATGATTCGTTTCATTAAATGTTACCCAATATTTTACTTTACCTTTAAGAGCCTCAACTACTGTCTCTACAAATTGTAAATAGAAATCTATGACTCTTTTATTTCTCCATGATCCATATTTTGTAACTAAATTCATTGGCATTTCAAAGTGATATAAAGTTACCATAGGTTCAATATTATACTTTAATAATTCATCTATGACATTTTGATAAAATGTAATTCCTTTTTGATTAGGTTCTTTATCATCTCCATTAGGATAAATTCTTGACCAATCAATAGAAATTCGTAAGCAAGTAAAACCCATTTCCGCAAATAATTTAATATCTTCTTTATATCGATGATAGAAATCTATTCCTTCATGCGATGGATATTTCTTATCTGCTTCTATTGTTTTAGTGAATTGTCTTGGTATTTCATAAGTTCCTGATGTCGCAAAATCCATAATTGCAGGTCCTTTTCCATCCTCTTTCCAAGCGCCTTCTAATTGATGAGCCGCAATGCTTCCACCCCAGAAAAAGTTCGTATCTAATGTTTTATTTTTCATATAGTTACCCTCTATTCCAAGACATTATTTTTTGTTAGTTCTTCTTCTTTTTCTTTTGTATACATTTGTTTATCAGCTATTCTAAAGAATGGATAGTAGATAGCAATCGATAATAACACGATACATGCTGCCCAGATAGTTGTTGATAATGCCCCACCACTCATGAAGAAACCGATAATGATAGGTGGTAATGTCCACGGAACATAACCAACAATTGGCATAGTAATAATTCCTGATGTCATTAACAAGTATGTGGCACCTGCAATAATTCCAGGTGTTAAAACAAAAGGAATTAGTAAAATAGGATTAAATGCAATAGGTACTCCAAATATTACAGGTTCATTAATATTAAAGATTGCAGGCCCTAAAGAAACTCTACCTAATGTTTTCATCATTTTACTTTTACTTAGGAAAACCATTAAAATAACTAACCCAATCGTTGCGCCAGTTCCACCTGCCCAAACCATTGTATCCACAGAATATGTTGCTACATGTTCAACTGCTTTTCCAGCTGCATGAGCTGCTTCATTAGCTAACCCATTTTGAATAATGAAGGCCTCTACAACACCAATAACTACAGCCGAATTAATACCACAGAAGAATACTAACGCACATAACATATGATAAATCACATACCCTGGTAAAGTATTTAATACCTTGGCTAATGGTGATAATACAATTGCTACACCTTCATTAATATTCACTCCTAATACTGTTGTTAGGAATGTAAATAATACTAATACAACGAATGCAGGTATTAATGAAGAAAAAGAATCTGCCACAGCTGGTGGTACCCCTTCTGGCATCTTAATACCTATATTTCGTTCTTGGAATATTTGAATAATTTTAACTGAAACAATTCCTACCACCATCGCACTTAATAAACCAGATGTTCCTAATCCATCAATATTAAGGACCGGCCAACCTTCTTCAATATACGATTGTGTTATTAAAAATGCTACAACTGATGTTAAAACACTAGTTGTTGGTACTGTACGAAACTCAATACTTGCATAATAAGCGACACTTACAGACGTTATGAGTCCCATCACACCCGATGTAAATGCATAAATAGTATTAAAAAAATCATTTGCGGGTGCTAAAAAATTAGCCACCCCTTCATGCGGAAAATTAGTTAATAGAATTGAAACACTACCAATAATTAATAAAGCTACGTTTGCAGCCATCGCATTTCTGATAACCCCTAAAATTCTATTACTCCCTAATTTGTTCGCAAATGGTAATATATACTTCTCCAATTTACTAGATAAAGTATCCATAACAATCTCCTCCTCATGTAGTTCTTCCATTTGTTTTTGAGTTTTGAGGAGCACTGTTTTACCATCCATATTACCATAGTCGTCACAATCTATCACAAATACAGGTATGTGATATTGTTTGGCTAAAAGGCTAATACGATCATATTCATACGCTAATTGAGGGGCGATTAAAACCATATCTACACGTGAGATATATCTGGCTATTTGACCAATATCGACAGATGCTATTTTATATTGATCCTGACCTAGTTCTTTCGCTGCTTGACGCATTGTCTTCACCAAAATACTAGAAGACATTCCCACTGCACAACATAGCAGAATATTCATGTAAGCTCCTCCTCACTTTGATTATATGGTATTTTATACATGAGTTGTGTGTAATGAATTACCGCATTACTTGCGGTAATTGTTACATAAATAAAACATCGATATCATTTTCTTTTTCCTTAGAAGCTAATGATTTTAATATTTCTTTTAGTTTATTAATAGTTGGTTCTTTTTCTAATAGACTTAATGCATTTTTATCCAATACTAAAGCTGATAACGCTTCATGAAATAAGCCTAGTGCTTCTTGACTATTTTCTTTAATACATAATAAGAAAACAAATTTAACAGTTTGGTTTTGCCACTTAATTGGCTTTTGTAAGATACCTACACTTACAAAGGTTTCTTTTGTCATTGGGTGCATGGTATGCGGCATCGCTATTGAATTTCCAAATTCTGTTGCTGAATACATTTCTCTTCGGATGACTTCTTCTTCAAAGTTATTTGGAAGATCCTTTATTTTATTTGTTCTAATACACATTTGATGAATGATTTCTTCTTTTGATTTGCCTATCAAATCTGTAAAAAATAGTTGTTCATTAAAATATTTATCTACAAAAGATAGTTTTTCATCAGATATTAGAATTGCTTCTTGAATGTGATAACTATCTTGATCATCTAGAAAATATTGAACATGAATTGTTGGAATCCTTGTTTCAAAAGTAATGGGAACAGTACTTAAAATAAAATCGAATTCTTCTTGTTTAATACTTGGTAACTCATATAATTCAGTTACATAAATATTTTCTATGGAATCTTTGAATTTTTGACGAACTTTATGTAACAAAATCTGTGAACTCCCCATTCCACTGGCACATACAATAATAACATTTTTCTTAGTTGTTTGATTTCGATAACGCTCTATCGCTAAAGCAAAGTGTAAAGCAATATATCCAATTTCATTTTCACTTACAATATAAGTTGTTTCCTCTTCTATAATATGGGCTACTTGAATACTAATTTCAAATGCTTCGATATTTTCTTGTTTAATTTGTTTTAACAATGGATTTTGGATATTCATTCCATACTTTAAACGATTCATCATTGGTTGAAAATGTAAAGCCAAAGATGTGTATAATTCAATATCTGTTGAAAGGTTCATTTGATAGCGTTGATTAATAGAATCAAATATTTGTTGTAATAACTTCTCATTTTGATTGTTTAAATATCGACTACTACTTGTATACTGCATAGCTTTTTTGCCAGATAAATGTAAAGCAATATAATACTGTTCAATATCTGGAAAAGTAACTTGAAATTTTTCTTCTAGCTTCTTACATAACACTTTAGACATTTGGTATTCTTTTGTATCTAACATATGATTTTCATAGGTTATAGAATCAGAAGTGATTTTTTCTTCTAAACGTAATAGTGCTATCATAATATGAATAACTAAGTTTTGAAAACCAATATCGGTTAACTTAAACACTTCATCTACCATTGTTTCATATAATAATTGGGCTATTTCTTCTTGTTTTGGTGATGAGGCCTTTGCTCGATCTAAAAAACTATTATCCGTACCATCTACATGAAAAAAGTACTGTGATATACAAGAGCGTTTATGAAACTCACTTCCTATCACTTTTATTCCATGTGCTGGTTTAGATTCAATATCTAAACGAAAATATTGTAATCTTTGTTTTACTTCCTTTAAATCATTTGTTAGTGTCGAACGACTAACAAAGATTTCCTCGCATAAATCTTCTATTTTTATATATTCTTCCTGTGTTAATAATTTTCTAATTAAATATTGTATACGATCTTCAGGATAAATAGGAATAACTAATTGATTTTGTGATTCCTCTTTCATTGTTTTCTCAATAAATTGATAATACTTTGCCTCATTAGATATATGTAATTGATATCCTACACCATGTCTAGAAATAATTTCAATCCCATTTTCATTTAATGTTGATTTGTATTGTTTTAAATCATTTCTAAGAGTTCTAGAGGTTACATTTAAAACTTGACATAGTTTTTCACCTGTTACCATCTTTTTTGTTCTACTTAGTATTTTAACGATTTGTATAATTCGATTATTTTTCATCTCCATAATATCACCATCTTTATTATACTATATTTAACACGTAATTTATTTTTATATATTACAATTATTTTCCTCCTTAATGAGGAAATGCATTACTAATTATTCTTTTTCACACAAAACAAAAACGCTGCTAAGCAACGTTTCTACATTGAAAAATAATAACTATTTGCTATTTGTTCAGTCTCTGCAATATGATCACTATTTTTCTTTTCTTGCATATAATCCTCTTCTAATAATAGATGAGAAAATAATAGATCAATAATTAACACAAAGGCTATCTGTTCACTTAAAGCATCCTTGTTTTTAATATATAGCTTATCCGCACTTACAATTTTCACAGCGGCTATTTCTGATACTTTTTGTGAATCATAACTAGTCATAACAATATTTTTTCCCTCTTTTTGACTAACTTGTGATAACGCATCAATCATTGCTGTTGAATACATCGTATTAAAAAAGGTAAAAAACACATCGTCTTTTTGGCACTTAGAACAATAAAGACGCATAGATGACCAATCACTAATTATGATGGAGTCTATCCCAATCGTTTTTAATTTGCTACGCAAATTCTCACCAATTTTTAAAGAACTATGATTATCAAATATATAAATATGATTACTATTACGAATATATTCAACAATAGCCATGAAATCTTCCTCTTTCATCATGGATACTGTACTGTCTAAAACCTCTTTATAATCCGCTAACATAGAAGTGAACATTGACTGCGGAGCATTTGTCTGATCCGCATTTATTTCTCGATAGAAACTCCCTTGAACTAAAGCTATTTTAAAATCCTGAAACCCACGATACCCTATCTTTTTACAGAATCGATTGATGCTTGTTTCAGAAACACCTATTTCACTAGCAATATTCGTGATTGTATTGTTGACAATAAAATCCGAGTTCTTCAATACAAAATTTGCTATCTCATTCTCTCTAACTGTTAAATCATTTCTTCTTGATGCTATATAAGAAAAAACAGCTGGTATTTTATTGTTTCCCATAATCATCACTCCTTAGTAAAATCTCATAAATTAAAATATCTAATATATTATACAACACTTCATAGAAATTGTAAAAACTATATATTACAAAAACATTCAAGAAAAAGGTGTATGATTACACCTTATTTTTTATTAAATCTATTTTTGCCCCTTGTTCTACTAACAGTTTTTGTAATTCTTCAATTTTTATATCGCGATATCCTATCTCTTCTCTAGAGGCGAGATAAGCTGCTGTTACTGCTGCTTGTCCCATTGTAAAACAATTCGGCATAACTCTTAAAGCACTGTTAATTAATCGATCAGAGCCAATTGTTCTTCCCACAACAAGAAGGTTGTCTTTTCCCCTTGGTAGCATACATCGATAAGGAATTCCGTGTGATTTTCCTTTTGGTAAATACTCCATTACCATTGTACTGTTTTGATTAGGTAAATGTACATCAATGAAATAACTGTTTCTTGCAATTTCATCTGTAAAAGATCGCATTTGTTTAAAATCATCTACACTCATCATATAATCTGCTTCAATTCTTCGACTTTCGCGTATGCCTACTTGTTCTCCAGAATATACTAAATTAGCTTTTTCAAAGCCTGGAACATATTTTCGTAAAAAATTTACATATATCTTTACTAATTTTCTTCCTTCTATATTTGCTTTTGTTAAAGATTTTGCATCGGTTCCATCAACACCAAAAACATGTCCGAAGTTAAAAGAGGCTATTGATTTACTAACCCAAGAGTAAGAGGAAACCCTTTCTCTTCCTTTTGGGATATCTCCCTTTCTTTGTGCTTCTTTGACAAGTTCAGCGAATTGTGTATCTTCTTGTGTTCCTGAATATTGCATACACTTATCATAATCAATTCCAGCAACAACAAAACACATAGTTCCTGGTTGTACTGTTGAATCATCTTTATCACCTTTTAAAACTGGAACTCCTGACATGTAAGCTATATCTGCATCACCTGATGCATCAATATACACTTTTCCTTTTATTACACTACGCCCATTTTTATTAGAAATAACTAATCCTTGGATTTTTGAACCATCATATAATACTTGTGAACAAACTGTATGAAATAATACTTCTACTTTACTTTCTATTAATAATTCATCACAAACTCTTTTATAAGTTTCCGTATCAATCGTTACCCAATCTAATTTTTCTTTATTCATTGCTTGGCATTCATCATTACTTTGTTCTTTTACTTTTTGTAATATTTCATATGCAATTCCTTGACTAACGATATTGACACCATCTGTGTAAGGACAAAATGCTGGGATTGCAGTAAAAGCACCTGTTCCTCCTGCGAAACCACGTTGCTCAACAAGTAGTGTTTTCGCACCATTCCTACTTGCTGTGACAGCTGCACAAACCCCTGATGCACCTCCACCTATAACAACTACATCAACATCATATAGGACTTCTAATTCTTCTTGTGGTATTAACATTTTTTATTCTCCTATTTCGTGATTCCATTGTTTGAATAATTCTTCTAGGTCCTTTATTGTTATCTTTTCTTGATATACTAATAACATATAATCAAATATATTTGGGAGAAAATCTAAGTCTAATAATTCTTTAGTAAATGCATGCGCTGCGATTTCACATACACTTGTAATGGAAGAATGTAATTTTATAGGACCTAGTTTATATCGAACAATAGTATCTAATATTTCATTTGTTGGTTGCTTATCAATATATTCATAAAAATGATAGAGCTCATGTGCTAAATGAATATTTGTTATTTCTTCTTCATTGTACTCATAAATTCCACTTGCTTTAATTGCGTTAAGCATATCTTGCATTGAATCTTTATATAGAGTTATTTTTCTTGTTGATTCACTAAGCTCTATATTTGCACGAAAAGTAACTCCATAAAATTTTCCTGTTTGTGATGCATAGGTAATATCAATATGATTCTTGTTACACAATTCTTTTATTGAATATTGTTTTAAAGATATTGCTTTTTGTTTTCCTATTTCTATTGCTTTGTTAATATAATATTGATATTTATCCTTTGGTATTTTATGAAATAATAAGTCATTTTTCAATGCGCCATATCCTAATATTTCATCATTTAAATACATACTATCCAGCATTTTTATTCCTACTTTCTTATTGATATGCAATTGCTAAAATTTCATCTTCATTATCAACATACTCTAATTCTACATCTATGATTGATAACATTTGTTGTAATGATTGGATCCCTGTTAAATCTAACATTTTTTCTTTATAAAATAAGAATACTTTAGGTATTGTGTCATTAGCATCAGAATATACAGTATGTTCATTCATAAAGGGAATAAAGACTTCTTGTTTATTTTCCTTTTTAAAAACACAATATTCAGCACCTTCTTTTCTTACCCTAGCTACTCCTTCTCGATCAAGTACGCAAATACGATTAATTTTCTTTTTAAATAATCCAAACATGGATTTCTTTTCAAATGGTGCATTGAATAGATACCAACGTTCTACATTTACTACTAATTGTAAAGAGTGACTATCTATATTCATTGCTTGACTAACAACCCTTGTCATTTCTTCTTCTGTTAATTGTTTTTGAGTTAAGTCTTTTGAACGCATCTCTGTTGAGCCAGTTGCTATTGCAGAAAGTATATTCTTTTGTGCATCTATTTCTATTACAACATCCACGGTTTCCTCATTTGCACCTGAACGAACAATTTTTTCGATAACTTCGGCACGAATCTTCTTGATATCTTCATCCGTAGGGTTAACAACTGTTTTTTCTATTTGTTCTCTAACCATTGCTAAAGCAACACCAATAGTTGATATAAATGGTGCATTCTCTGCAATTTGTACTCTATAACCTGTTTTTTCACCTAAAGCATAAGTTAATACAGAAGCACTTCCTCCGCCTCCAACTAAAGTAATATAATTTCTATCGAGTTGATAATCCTCTATCAATTCATCAACAACTTTTATTACCTTGTTACAAGCAATAGCGATTACTTGCCTAGCAACTTCTTCTGCTGTTAGGTTACAGTGTTCCCCTAATGCCTGCCATGCTAGATTATTAGCTTTACTATCACTATAAGCATAGTCATCTATTGGAACGTACCCTAATAAATTTGCTGCACCTGCGACATCTTTTAAGCCTTCAACAAATGATGCAGCAATAACTTGTAATGGTTTTTTCGGTAATGTTAATAACAATGCTACTAACATTCCAATAATGACTGCTGGTACAATAGTCAATTTAAATGCGAAAACTAGAGCTACTGGAACAATCGGACTCAAAAGAGCTAGTGGATTAACATTCTTTTGTTGATCTGTCATATTTGATGTTGGCATAGCCCATGATTTCTTAGTTCTTTTTTTACCTTGAATATGATATATAATCAAAACAATATAAATAATAATCATTGGAATCATAATAAATAAAGACGTACCTGAAATTGTAGAAATATCTAATCCAAATAAATCTACATACATTGCCCAACCTGAAACATTCATTGTTCCACCTGTTGTATTAGCCAACAATAATATTATAGCGCTTGTAAATGGACTAATTCCTGCAGTTAACATAATAGGAATAATAATTGTTCCAACTAAAATAACCATCCCTAACCCATTTGAACCTGCAAATATTACTGATGCTGCTACATATAAAACTAAAGCTATAATTAATGGTTTATCTCCTGCTAATTCAGCAGCTTTTTTTATAATTCCTTTAACAATTCCTACTCTATTTAGTATCTGACCAAAAAACGCACCAAATACTAAGCCTGCTATTGCTGAAGATAGACGCATAGATCCGGCTTCTAAAACATTAGCTGCAATAGTATAGTCCTCTGGGTTGTTTGATATCAATGGAACACCTGCAACTAATGCAATGATAATTCCCATTAGTGGTAAAGCAAGGATTGTTTGCATTTTTTTCGTCATCATCAATCCCGCAAATATAAAGAAAATAACTAATATTAAAATTCCTTGTAACATTTTATTTCTCCTTTATTTCTAAATATGCTTTTTGTTTAATTAATTCTTCTTGTAATTCTAGAACATCTAATTGATATGGATACTGTTTGTTTTTGATAGATAACGCAGCAGCCACACCAACTGCATGTCCTATTGCGCCTACTGTTGGTGTAGTACGAATAGCTGCCTGAGCTTCAAAAGTAGCACTTACACATCTACCTGTAACTAATAAATTATCAATATGTGGTGTAATAACGATTCGATATGGTATTTCATAATATTCTCCTGCTTTTAACTGTCCATGATATGTTCCTTCTCCATCAGGACTATGAACATCAATAGGGTATGCAGTATGAGCAATTACATCTTGAAAATGTATACATGATATAATATCTCTCTCATGTAATTGATAGTACCCTTCTATTTGTCTTGATTCTCTAACTCCTATATTAGGTCCTGTTTGAATAATTCTTATATTCTCAAAACCAATCAATTCTTCCTTCATAAATCTTTCTAATTCTTGGCATTGCTTTCGACCCTCTATTTCTGCTAAACTAATACTGTAAGGATCATTTGGATCACAATCAAGTATTCTAGTTGTATTAACAATGAATTCATTTAATTCATTGGTTTCAAAAAGTAATACATCTTCACGTTGAATATGAATTTTTCCTTGTAACTTTGCCTTTGCAAATTCTTTTTCAAACCCAATAACAGACAGCCTCGGAACTTTTGTTAATATGGATATATCCTTATGGATACGTTTGAAATTACTTGGATTATTGATAATGTATTGGATAAGTTTTTCCCTATCCACTCCGACTATCTTCATATTCATTGTCATTGGTTGGGTCTTATGGTCCTTTTTTCTGCCTTTATCACATGGGACCTTAGCCTTATAAGCTAAGTCCGCATCACCAGTTGCATCAACAAAGATATTAGCTTTAAGTACTTGTATCCCAGCTTTATTACACACCGTAATACTTGTAATCACTTTGTCTTTTCTTTCAACATCTATTAATATAGTGTGATATAAAATTTTTCCTCCATATTCTAGGAACATTAACTCTAACTCATATTTCATAGCTTCACTATCAAATGGTGTCACGGAATATGTGTAGTTACTTGCATCAAGAATATGCCCCACACTCTTTCCTTTAGCCTTTAAACGTTCAATTAACTCTGCAGTTATACCTTGAATAATTTGTTTATCTTTGACATGAAAAGTCATCATTGGGCCTACCCCTGCACCAGTCAAAGCTCCACCAAGGTACCCATTTTTTTCAACAACTAAAACGTTTGCACCTGTACGTGCAGCTGCTATCGCTGCTATAGAACCAGAAAATCCACCTCCAATAATAATTATATCTTCTATAATTATCCTCTCCTTTCTTGGAATCGCTTACAAGACAATTATAGATTTTATTTTCTATTATGTAAATGTTTTTTGGATATTTTTTTCAATTTTTTTTTATTTTTAGGATATTTAGTGCATTTCGTTGAAAAAGTATTACATAATTAACTACTTCCTTATATTATAAAGTGTGTTATAATTTTTATTGGAGGTATTTTACATATGTATACAAAAATAAATGAAGCAGCATATTATATTAAATCAGTTTTTGATAAAGACATTGATATCGCTATTGTATTAGGATCAGGTTTAGGTCCACTAGCAGATGAAATTGAAAATCCAATGATTATTAATTATAAGGATATTCCTCATTTTCCAGTATCAACATTAGCTGGTCATGCAGGGGAGTTAATTATTGGAACAATTGGTGACAAAACTGTATTAGCAATGAAAGGTCGTTTCCATTACTATGAAGGTCACGATATGGATATTGTTACTTTGCCAGTTCGTGTATTTAAAAAATTAGGTATTGAAAACCTAATTTTGACGAATGCTTGTGGTGGGATTCGTGAAGATTTAAATCCAGGGCAAATCATGGTTATAACTGACCATATTGGATTATTCTGTCCTAGTCCACTAAAAGGACCTAACTTAGATGAATTTGGCCCTCGTTTTAAAGATATGACAGAAGTTTATTCTAAACGTTTAGGAAAGGTAGCACATGAAATTGCGAATGAAAATAATATCTCATTAGCCGATGGTGTATACGCCTTCTTTAAAGGTCCAATGTATGAAAGTCCAGCTGAAATTATGGCTTATAAAGCATTAGGTTCAGATACTGCAGGTATGTCAACTGTTCCAGAAGCAATTGTTGCTAGACACTCTGGTATGACAACATTGGGAATTTCACTTATCACAAATAAGGCTGCTGGATTAGGTGCTAGTGAATTGAATCATCAAGAAGTAGTAGAAGCAGCAGCTAAAGCAGAAAAAGATTTAGTTACCTTAGTAAAAGGCATCGTTAATAAATGGTAAAAAGACACAGTGTGTCTTTTTTAATTTAAGTCATAACTATAGGATGGTAATATTGTTTCATTATTGAAACGTATTTTACTATATCTATCCATTCCATGTATCTTATATACATGTACAAACCCTTGATAAAATAGCATCTCTTCTCCCCACATATCTATTACTACACCATCCTCTTGTATCTCTGTATCAATACTAATAATATCTTTACTTCCAATGATAATATATAACTCTCCTTTTGTTTGTACAAATACATGACTATTTAATAAAATTTCATCTAAAGGAATATTCCAAGTTTCCCAAACAATCGATAT
Source organism: Coprobacillaceae bacterium (assembly GCA_047973105.1). GTDB lineage: Bacteria > Bacillota_I > Bacilli_A > Erysipelotrichales > Coprobacillaceae > CAKVJS01. The sequence goes on from JBKEBJ010000045.1 coordinate 16,244, forward strand.
ATCTATTTCTTCTAATATAGAACTATTATTTTTTATTTCATGATTTGGTGATAACGTATTTATATACGAATATTCATATATTTTTTCTATTAAATCACCTTTTATATCACCTGCCACTTGATATTTCTTATACAATTGTTTTGAAGTATCTTCTTGTATAAAGATATATACCATGTCTTGTACCTGTTTAATATATACATTTAGTACGTCTTCTTCTAACATGAAATTAAGGGCATAATCATAAGGTTCATACCATTCTACATCTTCTATATATTTCCAGTCATCTACTTGTAATGTTTCTAATATATGGCTACGTACATCACTAGAATAAGATAGATTACTTATTGTTGTACTATCTTCATTACTTGCTTGAACTTGGAGTGAACAATTTAGTAATTCTTCACTTACTAATAAATCTTTTCATTTGTAAATTAATTGCTTTGTACTTTTTTGAATTAATAGTATACCTAAAATACTACAACAAATAATACTCATGATTAGTAATAATTTTATTTTTTTTTGCTGTTTCTTCTGCTGGTTTACAACATATCCGTTTGGATCAAATACCTCTTCATAATTTAAATTTAGTATTTTAATAAGTAAAGTTAATGTTCCAATGTCTGGATATCTTTTCCCTGTTTCCCAACGAGAAACGGCCTTATTTGTTACATGTAATTTTTTAGCTAATTTTTCCTGTGTCAGTCCTAATTTCTTTCTTTGTTGTTTTATTAATTCACTTAACTTATCTTCTTGCACATATATCCCCCCTTACTAAAAGGATAAAAGAGATGTTATATTAATGCAAGATTTTATAGGTCTATGATTACGAGATATGTACCATCATGTTGTACTATTATTATTAAAATACAAAATATTTGCGTTTTTTATTTTAATTAAACATAAAAAGCAGCACTAATGCACTGCTTTTATATCTATTTCTGCTTTGTAATAACATCTTTTAAGCTATAACGAATATGTCCATTTCTTCCTACTTTTGTTCTACCATGTGTTAATGAGGAAAGAATAGACTCTTGCATAGCATCAATACTAGCTCTAAACACTAAGTCTATTTTATCTTCGTGAATGCTATTTGTAGTAATAATATCCGATGATGCATAATGTGGTATTTTATTAGCTGTTGAAAAGTCTATTGCAATATCCCCACTACCATTACCTAAATATGATCCTGTTCTGGCTAAAGCTGCTGACATTCTTTTACAAACTCGTTTTAATTGTCTAGCATCCAAAGGAATATTTGTTGCGATAACCATAATGCAAGATCCTTTTTCTAAAGTATCATTATGTATTTCTGTAAAAGGTATACCTTCTAAAATGAAATCCTTTTGTAGTCCAAAATTAGATAATACCAATGTTCCTAATACGTATTCTTGTTCATCAAAAGTAAGTATTCTTGACGCTGAACCAATACCACCTTTCATCTCAAAACAAGACATTCCTGTACCAGCCCCTACACTACCTTCTTCTACTTTCTGATTACAATTATCTATTGCTTCAAAAACATGCTCTTCTTCAACATAACAACTACGGATATCATTTAAGTATCCATCATTACATTCTCCAACAACAACATTGATAGTACCTGTAGAATCTCCAATATCTTCATTATGTTGTAACATATATTTTACTAATGCTTGTTGAACAGTTCCAACGCTTAACGTGTTTGTTAGCTCAATTGGACTTTCTAATGTTCCTAATTCATCGATTTGAATTAATCCTGTTGTTTTTCCAAAGCCATTAATTACATGCATAGCAGCTGGAAATTTCTCTTTGAAGATAGAATCATTACTAGGCATAATAACTGTTACTCCTGTTTGCATTGAACCTCCACTTAATGTTGCATGTCCAACACTAACTCCTGGCACATCACCTATTGTATTTAATTCACCCTTTTTTATTTGACTTTCATATAATTTTGTTCCCATTTTTATACACCTCAAAATTTATTATTATATTTTTAAATAAAAAAAAGGGACTAATGTCCCCTACACGTACATCAACATACTAACGATAACTAACACGTATGATACAATATTATAATAACAAACTTTTATTCAAATTACTAGTGTTTTTCAACATTTTTTCACTTTTTTCATAAAATTAGAAGAATTTGTTATTTTTGGCATAATTTTACTACTTTTCATACCATTAAAATTGAAATATTGTCTTATAAAACGATAGTACTAGAGTAATGATGCAATATCATCTCAGCATGCAATTCCATTTACTATATATTTAAACTATATTAAAGAGAAGTTCATTTATCATAACTAAGTAAAATAATAAAGGTAATTTCCTAGACCATATTAATACCATAGTTTATTTATATTACTTGTCATAAATAATGTTATTCTGTATCTGATTTAGTTCTACTTTTCCCATTTTATGTAAAGTTTTTCATCTATTGAAAATATCATGATTTTTAATATGAATACTATATACTATGATTTGTAAAATAAAATTTAGGAGGAAAACAGAATGGAAAAGAAACCAGTAAAAATTGTTACTATTGGTGGTGGAAGTAGTTACACTCCAGAACTAATGGAAGGTTTTATTAAACGTTATGATGAATTACCAATCAAAGAAATTTGGTTAGTTGATATTGAAGCAGGTAAAGAAAAATTAGAAATCGTTGGAGCTATGGCACAACGTATGTGGGATGCATCTCCTTATGATGTTAAAGTTCATTTGACATTAGATAGAAAAGAAGCTTTAAAAGATGCTGACTTCGTTACTACACAATTCCGTGTTGGTTTATTAAACGCACGTATTAAAGATGAAAGAATTCCTTTCTCTTATGGAATGTTAGGACAAGAAACAAATGGTGCAGGAGGAATGTTCAAAGCATTTAGAACAATCCCTATTATCTTAGATATCGTTGAAGATATGAAAGCATTATGTCCAGATGCATGGTTAATTAACTTTACTAATCCTGCTGGGATGGTTAC
>JBKEBJ010000472.1:0-1517 GCA_047973105.1 Coprobacillaceae bacterium
TTAACTTGACCACTATTTTTAAAGATTATAACAACTATTACTATTATAATTACTACTACGCTAACTCCTATAATCTTTAATAATTTTTCTTTTTCCATATTTATTCCTCAATTATGTTACAATCAAATCTACCAATCACTTGGTTTCTCACCAACAACAAAGCTATATGCGCCCGTTACATCTTTAAAATATAAACCATTATATTCAGCTACAGTTTTAGATGGATGCCAAATAACATCATTCAATCCTTCACCAAAAGCTTGCCCCCCATCTAAACTAAAAATTATATTCGTTTTTTCATAACCAAATAAACATAAAAAATGGTAGTTATATTCTTTTGAAAGAACTGTTCTTATATTATATTCCCTATAATTATCTTCAGGATAACTATTTCCAGGAAGAGTTACTTCTTCAAAATAAACTCTAATATCACCTTCAAAAGCATTATCTGTTAAAGTCTTTTCAACTAGTTGGTAACAAGTAAGCCCTGGATTGTCTGAATATCTAATTTCATCTTGAAATGTAAATCTATCATTTCTTAGCACTTGAGACATATTAATCAAATCATTTCGTTCCATATATATCATACTTAGATCAATAGCAAATCCAACAATACCAATAAGAATTACAACAGTTAATGAAAACAGTAATAAAACATTTCCATTTTCTTCTTTTAAAATATTTGCATTCACTTTTTGCATAATATTTTCCTTTCATTTATTGAGACCTATGCGTAGAACCAACTATTCTTTTTGTATTTACATGTTTTTCAGAAATAATCTTGTCTCCAAATAAAACTTCTCCAAACCATGTAGCCGGATAAACATCATAAGATAAATCTGCTTCTAGTTCAATATATCTTGTTCTGTTAGTTGCATCAACAACTTCCCCTGATATACGTCCAGGAACTTTAAATATTTCTTCTTCATTATACAATGTAGCAGTAGCATTTTTTATTGTAAAGTTAGCAGTTTCAAAACCAAAATATGATGATTCCTCAAGAGAATCTCTTAATGCATCAGACACAATATTATCTGTATCATCATAAACATTTATAGATGGTACTTCTTCAATTAAATTAGTATCTCCTAATTCTTGTGCTGATACATTCCAACTACTATATAAATATCCTTGCTGAAAAACTGTTATTTGATAGGCTATCCAGCCAAAATCAAATACAAACATCATTAACGCAAAAACTAATGGAAATACTAAAGCAAACTCAACTAAACTTTGTCCTTCTTCTATTAAAAAAAATTTTTTCTTCACAGTCTAACCTCAATCTTAATTTAAATAAAATATTATTTTAGTAATTTCTAAATTTTTATAATGTTATAAAATGCTTTAATAATACTAATATAATATTTCTTAAAATATACAATTTTATATAATAGAATCATCACAAACACTTAGGTTTACAACAATTCCATTATATGATAATTAACCACTAATATAAACTGCTCTTTCGTAAATAGGTGTATGTAAAGTCATATCTTCCTGTAAAAATATCATACCCC
>JBKEBJ010000478.1:0-4910 GCA_047973105.1 Coprobacillaceae bacterium
AAGACATGTCCTTCTTTATCAAAGAACCGACAACAACAATCGCCAACTGCTTCACGAAGTTTTAAGTCTTCATAATCTTCATCTGTTAATAAATCACGCCATTGACTATCTTTCATATACAATGAACCACCAATACCAACAATAGCGACATCTAATTGATTCCAGTGCTGTTTTAATTGTTCAAAGTATTTTGAATTAAGTATTCCATCTCGTAAACGTTTTGACTCTTGAATAACAGTCGCATTAATAAAAACGCTCTCACCACCAAATTTACGAGCTAATTCATAAACTAATGTGTTAACATGATATTTAGAATTAATATGACTTGGTCCACCTGCAATAGGAACAAAAGTAGAACTAGTTATTTTTTTACTCTCAATGTTCGCTATCGTATTCCCTAAAGTTGATCCCCAAGACACTCCAACTACTTGGTTTGCTTCTATTTTTTGCTTTAAAAAATCTGCTGCTTGTTTGGCTAAGTTTTGATTTTTATCAACTTCACTTTGTTTATATTCTGTAGGTACAATATTAATATATTGTAATCCATACATTTCTTTTATGTAAGATTCTAATGCATAAATTTTAGAGTCAAAATCTTTTATTTGAATTTCTACTACCCCCTCTTCACGGGCTTGTTTTATCATTCGACTAATAGTAGTTCGATAAATTCCTAATTCCTCTGCTATAATACTTTGGCTTTTTCCTTCCACAAAATGCATATAGGCAACTTGTGAAAGTATTTTTCTTTTTTCTTCTTTCATATAATTCCCCTAGTTCTCTATTGATACATATATATGTATCATACAACATTATAACCTTAAAGTAAAAAGAACAGTTTTTTAAAACTGTTCTTTTGCATTAATATTCTATATCATTTTTTAAAATATCTCCATTTGATGAAATCACTTTTTTATACCAATAAAATGATTTTTTGCGATAACGATTTAGTGTGCCACTACCATCATCATTTCTATCAATATAAATAAAACCATATCGTTTTGCGAGTTGTCCTTCGCTTGTAGAAACAACATCCATCGCTGCCCAAGTCAAGTACCCAATAACATCAACGCCATCTTCTATCGCTAATTTCATTTGTTCAATGTGTTCTTTTAAATAATCAATACGGTAGTCATCATATACTTTATTATTTTCTAATACATCGTATGTCCCCAGACCATTTTCTACAACCATAATAGGTATCTCATATTTTTCATACATTGTGTTTAACATGATTCTAAAACCTACTGGATCAATCGTCCATCCAAATGGTGTTTTTTCTAATTTAGGATTATCTTTTATCATTTTATCTGTTGTTGCAATACCACTCTTATAATAAGACACAGCAATAAAATCTAATGTATTTTCTTTCATAACTTGTAAATCATTTTTATCCATAATGACATTATATTTTTCTAGTTCTTTAGCTAAGTAATATGGGTATTTACCTTTTACCATCACATCTGTAAAACGATAATCAGAACGTGTTATTTTCATCATCTCAACATAATCTTCTGGACTTGAAGTTAATGGATAATGTGGTGTTCCTGCAACTTCACAACCAACTTTAAAGTCTGGATTGATTTCACGTGCTACCTTAACTAAGATTGCATTAGCCAATAATTTATGATGCGCTGTTTGGTAGAAAACTTCTTCATATTTATCACCTTCATGTAAAATAGTACCACCTACCATATATAAGGCTTTGTTCATAATATTGATTTCACAAAAAGAAATCCAATGCTTTACTTTATCCTTATAACGATTCATAATTACACGAAGATATTTCTCATAAGCATCTACTGTTTTACGATTTTTAAAGCCATTATATTTTGTTACTACCCATAAAGGCATATCAAAGTGAATTGTTGTAATAATTGGTTCAATATTATATTTTAATAATTCATCGATAACTTTATCATAGAATTCTAATCCTTCTTCATTAGGTTCTTCTTCCTCACCAGTTGGAAATACTCTAGACCATAATAAAGATAATCGTAATGCTTTAAATCCCATTTCTGCATATAATTTTATATCTTCTTGGTAATGTCCATAAAAGTCTGTACCTTCTCTAGACGGGTAATATGTGTCAGGGATATTAATATACTCTCCTGGTTGATTCATTGTTTCTGCACGTATATCTCTTCCTTGGGGTAAAATATCAACGACGCTCATACCACGAGATGAAAATCCTCCTTCACATTGACCAGCACTAATTGAGCTTCCCCATAAAAAATCTTTTTTCATTTGTTTCTCCTTGTCTTAAAGAAATATTTTAATGTACTTGTATTTATATCTATTAATGGTTTTAAATATTCGATAAATGTATCGTGTATTGTGAAATTATTCCTATCTATATATTTTATATCTAAGGCTTGCATACGATTCGCACAATCATGTATATCTACTTCGCTAATTGAAAATATAGTATCACTCCTTTGTAAGGAAACCATGACTCCACTTTTATTAAGTGTAGTAGCATAAAATCCTTGGTTGTATGCTTTTTCTTTATCAAAGATACTATGTACTTGTATATTACTTCTTTGTAATAAGCCTAACTCATTGACATTAACTTTTATCGAAAATCTTTTTACGATTCTATTCTTTAAATATTGTCCAATGCCAGCTCTTGAAACATTCCCAAAAGCATCTTTTGGTTGATTAGGGGTAGATAGATACTCTCCCTCTTTATTTTTCAACCCTTCAGCGACAATAATGAATATATGCTTTTTTATTTTTATTTTATTTTGTAAATGTAAAAAGAAAGTTTCTTCATCAAAGAGCATTTCTGGTACTAAAATATAATCTATACAATTTTCTACTACTCCATTTATATAACAGCCTGCAGCTGCTAACCACCCTGTATCTCTTCCCATTGTTTCAACAATTGTAATGGAAGAAGTATTATATGAATATACATCATATATTTGTCCTATAAGAGCTGTAATAATAAACTTAGCACTTGATGCATATCCTGGGGAAGTATAAGTTCCTACTAAATCATTATCTATTGTTTTTGGTATTCCAATAAACTGTATATCTATATTATTGGCACTAGCGTAATTATGTAATACCTTTATTGTATCCATAGAATCATTACCACCAATATAGTAGAAATAACCAATATTATAACTATCTAATATATTAAAAATTTTTGTGATTATCTCTTCATTTTCAACCAGTTTATAACGACAAGTTCCTAAAAAACTTCCTGCAAGATTATTTAGAAATGAATTATCTTTACTATACATATATAAATCAACTATTTTTCCCTCAAGAAAACCTTCAATACCATACTGCATTCCATACACTACATTGATATCTTCCCTTTGTTTTAATCCCTCAATTATTCCTAATAAACTAGAATTAATAACAGATGTTGGACCTCCTGATTGGCCAATAATTGCATTTTTCATTATCTTGCCCTCTTTTGTTTATAGTCTTTCTTTATCTATTAAATTCTGTACAGATGTATATCCTATTCCTAAACGATCTACACCTAATGAAATTAATTCCAACATTCGTTCTCTTGTGCGAATACAACCAGAGCCTTTCACTTTTATTTTTCCATTAGTTTCCTGTAACATAAATGTAATTATTTCTGGGCTTGCACCAACTATCGTCTCAGCCATATAAAACCCTGTAGACGTCTTAACAAAATCTGCATTAGCAGCTATTGCACAAGATATCCCCAAAGAAATTTCTTCTCTAGTTAATGCATCCGTCTCCAAAATCACTTTTAGTCCAACACCATATTGATGACAAATATCACTAACTGCTTCTATATCTGCAGTCACTAATTCTTTTTCTCCACTTTTAATGAGTCCATAATTTGCGACCATGTCTATTTCAAATATATTGCCCTTTTCTAATATAATCTTTGCTTGTTCAACCTTTGATTTAGTATCGCTTGTACCAAAAGGAAAATCTAGTACGACACATACTTTTGTATTACTGTCTTTTGTTAGTTGTTTTGTTAAGTCAACGGCTCCTGGGTTTACACAGATACTTCGACATTGATATAAAACACCTAAAGTAATTGCCTCTTTCAATTCTGTTAAAGTTAAGTCTGGTTTTAAAACGGCATAATCTAGATATTGAGCATAATCAAATTCTGTCATTTCATCTATATTTTTTTTCATAGCATTGCTTCCTCCTTATCATTATACTAGCATACTATTTATGCGTATTCAATAACAAACGAGCAAAAACGAGCAAAAACGAGTTTTCACACAAAATAAAAATTACTTTCTCAAGTAATTAGTTTAATATTATCAGGTAACTCTTCACCTTTGTATACTTCATTATGGTTCGTAATAATAGTATCAAATTGTTGAATATTTGACATACTGCAAAATCCACGCATATTATATTTTGATGCATCAGCCAATAAATGTGTATGCAATGATTTTTGAATAACAACTTCTTTAATAGCTAATGTATCAATCTCAGCTGTATATATACAGTCATTAACAAAACTAAAGCCTGTACAACCAATAAAAGCATGATCAAAATTATATTTAACCAATTCTTCTAATGATTTTGCACCAACTGTCATATTGTATTTAGATAAATATTGTCCACCAATGAAAATAACTTCTGGTAAAAAATCTTCATCTATCTTAGATATAATCAATTGATTATTTGTAACTATTTTAATTTTCTTATTATGTAAGTATGATAACAAATAAAATACAGTTGAACCACCATCTAAATATATACAATCTCCATCTTGAATAAGTTCAGCAGCAAAACAACAAATACGTTCTTTCTCTAATGCTCGTATTGTTAGTCGCTCATTCATGGCAAGTTCTTCACTACTTGATAAAATTGATTTTTTATGATTACTTTTCGCGCCACCATGAACACGTAATAATTTTCCCAGGTTCTCTAACTCTCCTCAATCTCGAGGA
>JBKEBJ010000004.1:0-7704 GCA_047973105.1 Coprobacillaceae bacterium
ACATTTGCTATTATAGAACGAACAGTAACTTATGTTGAGGATAGCAGAGTATTTCGCGATGAAACAGACGTAAAAGGGAAGATTTCTATTAATTGTTATATAGAAATAACAGGTACAGGAAATTTGAGTGTGTTAGGTCATTATAATCATGGAATTATTAGTGATGATTCTATGGTTATTACTAATGGAAATATAAAAATACAAGCAGCAAGCAATGCCTTGCATGCGAATGATGTCATACGAATTAAGAGCGGCGATATTTATATAATTGCCCAAAGTAATGGGATAGAAAGTGAGAAGGATATTATCATTGATGGTGGTACTTTACAAATTCAAGCACAAGAAGATGGTATTCATGCAGAAAATAATTATACGATTAATGATGGTATAATTGATATTTTAGATAGTTATAAAGCTATTGAAGCAAAAGCTACTATTACAATAAATGGTGGAGATCTTACCCTTATCTCGTCTGATGATGCAATAAATTCAGGTGAGAATATGGATATAAATGGTGGTGCTATTTATGTTGATTGTGAAGGCGATGGATTCAATTCTAACAGTGATATGAATATTGCTGGTGGAGATATTGAGGTTTATGCAGGAAGCAACAGTAATGGCCCAATTAATATTGGTGACAATGATAATGCATTAACTATTACTGGTGGCAATATCTTTATGAGTGGTGGTCCGATGATGGTTACAGTTAGTTCTAACAGTACACAACCAACTATTTGGATTGGCGGTAACCTTAGTAGTCAAAGTGAATTAAGTATTAGTGAAGATACTAATCAAATATATAATCAAACCTTAGTCAAGAGTGGAAGTCTAATTTTCTATAGTTCAGATACTCTTAAAAAAGATATAAATTATACAATTAAAACCAATGGAAACACATTAGGGACAGCAACATTAAGTTCGTATAATGTGACAATTGGAAATATACAAAATGGATTAGGTGGAACTAGTAGCCAACCTAGGTGATGAATATAAAATGAATGTACAAGAAAAGATAGTGCCCTCACACTATCTTTTCATCTATTTAATTAATCTAAAATGGAAACCAGGTTTAATTTCATCTAACATCATAAGTTCTTCTGGTTTAATTGTTCCTACTAAGTTTCTTTCACCATCATTAGGAATGTCTTGTAAAACAACTTCTAATTCTCCACGATAGTGTTCTAAATTATCATTAACAATTAAGACATCTCCACGAGTGAAAAATTTCTTATCACATGGACGATGGGGAATTGATTTTCCTTTATATACAATACGTGGCATTGTTGAACGTAACATAAATGATGAATAGTCAACACGATTTGTATGTGGTTTATAAGTAAACGCAATCTCCTCTTCCGTAGCGTTAATACCTTCAACAATATCAACCCTTACTTCTGTTGCTTGGTAATTAAGTTTCGCTAATGCTTCTAGTTCTTCATCAGTCGCAAAAGCATTACCAATAATAATATCATCTACATCACCAGTCGCTAACATATGTCTTGCTTGTAAGTCGATTGGTAAACCACGATATATTTCAACAGTTGGTAAGCCACAGAACACTTTCCATGGTCCATGAGTATTTTCAGCATTGCTAGATACGAATGCTGCTGTACGTAAATTTAATGATTTCCAGTGTTTATTCATATTTTTAAATAAGTTAAGATTTAGTCCCGTAAATCTTTCTGGATAAAAATTGTGACATACAATACATTGTTCTTTATTTCCACCATTTTGTAATAAGTGACTTAAGCTAGCATCAACACTAGCATTAAATTCAATTTTAACGTTATGTGGATTTCTTGTAATCATAACATTCTTTTGTAGTCCAAAATCAACATCTAAACGAATGATATCAATTCCTAATTCAACAAAAGGAGAGATATCCTCTGGTGTTGCACCAAAAGCTTCAAAAGCAGCAGCATGTGTATCAACAGCAATCTCAAATCCAAGTTCATGCGCTTTGTTTGAAAATTCCTTAAATGTTGCCTTATAATCCTCAAGTCCTTCCTCTTCTAAAGATAAGAAACAAGTAAAAATTCTACTATATCCTAAACTAGCTGCCTTTTCTAAATATGTATATATTTTGTCCATTGGCGCTTTATCTGGATATACTGATATTCCAAGTTTATGCATTTCGTTTTCCTCCTTGTTTTGATATTGTACTATTATTTTTTGTATTTGTCTTGATATTTTTACACAAAATAATAGTAGGTATTAATTTATATGAAAATTATGTTATAATATGATGCGAGGTGGTAATATGTCAGTGGAATTAGTGTTATCTTTTATTATAACCATGCTGATTTCTGTGGCTTTAATTCCTATTATTATGAAACTAGGAACTAAGTTAGGAATTGTTGCGAAAAAAAATCATCGAACTGTACATAAAAAAGAAATTGTGCGTATTGGTGGATACGCTATTTATATTAGTTTTTTAATAGGATGTGTATTCTTTTTAAAAACAGATTCGCAAATTAATGCTATATTAATTGGTGGATTTTTAGTATTCTCTGTAGGGTTATTTGATGATATTTATGATTTATCACCAAAAGTTAAGTTTTCTGCTGAGATAGTTGCTGCATTGATTGTGATTCTATATGGAAATATTTATTTACGTGGATTTGATTTTAATTTACAAGGACCACCAATTATTCCAGGAATTATAACAATTATTTGGATTGTTGGGATTACAAATGCGATTAACTTTATTGATGGCTTAGATGGTCTTTCAGCAGGTGTATCTATTATCGTATTAATTACGATTTCATTAACATCATTAACATCAGGAAGAACCGATATTGCATCCTTATCTTTAGTGTTAGCTGGTGCAGTTATGGGATTCTTGTTTTATAACTTTCATCCCGCTAAAATATTTATGGGTGATAGCGGAGCTTTGTTTATTGGGTTTATGATAGCCGTTATTTCCTTATTAGGATTTGGATATAATGTCTCAACCTTCTTTACTTTAGGGGCACCGATTGTTGTATTAATGGTACCAATCATGGATACGTTGATAGCGATTGTGCGACGCGCTTTAGGACATAAGAAGATATACATAGCGGATTGCCGCCATTTACATCATAACTTAATGTTTAGATTGCGATTAGGGCATCGAAAAAGTGTATTAGTTTTATACGCTGTAACGATTTTATTTTCTTTAACGTCATTTATTTATTTATACGATGCAGTATTTGGGACGGTTATGTTTATTACTTTAATGTTTGCCTTTCAGCTATTTGTCGAACTTACAAATATGGTGGGAAGGAAATATAAACCATTATTAACAGTTGCGAATATTTTTATTCAAAGTGATAAATTACCTAAAATAAAAGCTTTGGAAGCGTATCGTAAAAAACGAACACCAAAAAGAAGAATGCGTGAACAAATAGTAATTATTGGTGTTGTTTTAGTTGCTTTAACATCAGGTGGATATTATGTATATAGTAATCAACCAGTTAAAGAATCGCCGGAAGTTAAAGAAACACCATATGTTAATGATGCCAAAGATAGTGAATTATTAGAAGATATCTACACAAAATTAGATCGAGCCTATCAAAATGATCAAAAAGATGAAGAATGTCGATTGGTTGCTTCGTATTTTATTTGTGATTTTTTAACACTAAAAGATCGTGAAGAAGGAGAAGTTGGTGGGATGGATTATGTATATACAGATTATCAAGAAGATTTAAAAGCCTATATTTTAAAATCACATTATGTAAACCAAGATGCATATCCGGATTTAGAAGTCATAGAATATGAAATTGTTTCTTTCTCACCTTCAAAACTAAAGATAGTTGAGGGTAAAGAAGATAATGAATATTATTCAGTTTTAATATCGTATCAATACAACGAAGAGGAAGCAGAATTAAGTACAACTGCTAATATCATTTTAATGAAAGATGAAGATCGTTATTATGTTGTTGGAGTTGATGAGGTATAGTATTGTGTTTTTAAAAAAAATATGTTATTATGTTTTAGCAATGTATCAAAGTATCTATAGGAGGTAAAACTATGTTAAATACAATATTAAATGCATTAATGATTATAATATCAATAGCACTAATTATTTTATGTCTATTACAAAGTGGTAAATCAGATGGTATTGTCAATGCCTTAACAGGACAAAGCTCAGGTTTATTCGCGCAACAAAAAGAGCGTGGAGCAGAATTGATTTTATCTAGAGTTACAATGGGATTAGCGATAGCGTTTTTCGTTGTAGCAATCATGCTTAGAATGGGATAAATAATGTAATAGGGCTATCTAGTCCTATTTTTTTTGCGACAAGGAGGTGAATGCAAATGAAAGAAAAGATTATAAAATTACTAACGGATCTAAAATTTAATAATAGAACAATTAATGAATTAGCTACCTATTTAAACCAAGATACAACCGAAGGTTTTAAAGAAGTAATAAAAACAATGAATCTATTAGAAGATGAAGGAGAAGTTATTAGAGATAACCAAAATAGATACTATTTAACAAATCAAAAACCAACAGCAGTAGGAACAATATCTATTAATAAGAATGGATATGGATTTGTGAATGTAGGAGAAGATAAAGAAGATATATATGTACACTCTAAAAACTTAAAAGATGCTTTTCATAACGATACTGTACTCATAGAATTAATACCTTCTAGTAAAGGTAGTCATGAAGAAGGTAAAGTTATTGACATCATTGAAAGAGGACAATCAATCATTGTTGGAGAAGTAAAAAAAGGTAAAAGAGATTTATATGTACAAGCAGATAATGCGAAGTTTGATAAAAAGATATTTGTCGATAGTGCCCATTTACATGGAGCTATGCCTGGTCATAAAGTAGTAGTTGAAATTAAAGTATATAAACCATTATTAAAAGGAAATATCACCAAGATTATTGGTCATAAATCAGATCCTGGTGTTGATATATTGTCGATTGTTAATGAACATGAAGCACCTGTAGAATTTCCTAAAGAGGTATATGCACAAATAGATAGTATTCCAAGTGAAGTAGATCCTAAAGAATTAGAAGGACGTTTAGACTTACGTAAAGAAACGATTGTTACGATTGATGGTGATGATGCGAAAGACTTAGATGACGCTATTTCATTAAAGAAATTAGACAATGGCAATTATTATTTAGGTGTGCATATTGCGGATGTTTCAAACTATGTTACTGAAGGAAGCGCCTTAGATAAAGAAGCAGTAGATCGTGGAACTTCGATATACTTAGTAGATCGAGTGATTCCAATGTTACCACATAAATTATCGAATGGGATTTGTTCCTTAAATCCTCAAGTAGATCGACTAACAATTTCTTGTTTTATGGAAATAACACCTAGTGGTGAAGTCATTAATCATGACTTACAACCAACAGTTATTCATTCTACAGAAAGAATGACATATCATAATGTAAATCAAATATTAGAAGGTAATACTATAGTTACTGAAGATTATAAACATGTTAAAGACTTATTCTTCTTAATGAAAGAATTATCTGATATTATCCGTACAAAGCGTGAAACACGTGGAGCTATTGATTTTGATGTAAAAGAAGCGAAAGTATTAGTTGATGAAAAAGGAAAACCAACAGATATCGTATTACGTGAACGTGGTGAAGGTGAAAGAATCATTGAAGATTTCATGTTAACTGCAAATGAAACAGTTGCCATGCATTTTAAATGGTTAGATGTTCCATTTATCTATCGTGTTCATGAAAATCCAAAAGAAAAGAAGCTTCAACAATTTGCGAAAGTAGCGAAGACTCTTGGATATTCTATAAAAGGATCTTTAGAAAATGTTTTTCCTGGAGATTTAAGTGCAATTATTGAAGCAAGTCGAGGAACCGAAGAACAAACCATTATTGCGACATTATTATTACGATGCATGCAAAAGGCAAGATACGATGAACAATGTTTAGGGCACTTTGGTTTAGCTGACGATTTCTATACACACTTTACATCGCCAATTCGTCGATATCCAGATTTACTAGTACATCGATTAATTCGCAAGTATGTATTTGAAAAGAAAATGGATGATGAAACAATTCGTCACTATCAAGAAATCATTCCCGTATTAGCAGAAAAAACTTCGAATTATGAAAGAAGAGCTATTACGATTGAACGAGAAGTAGACGATATGAAAATGGCGGAATACATGGAACGTCATGTTGGTGAAGAATTTGATGGTATTATCAATTCAATGACTAACTTTGGGTTCTTTGTAGAGTTAGAAAATACAGTAGATGGCTTAATTCATATCACTGACTTAACAGATGATTTCTATTTCTTTGATGAAATCAACTTACAATATATTGGACAACGAACAGGTAGACGATTCAAAATGTCAGACCGTGTCAGAGTCCGTGTTAAAGCTGCTTCTAAAGCAGATAAAACTATAGATTTTGAAATTGTAGGCATAAAATCCAACAAAAAGACATCAAAAACTGTTATAATAAAAGAACATAAAGGACGTAATTCGAAAAGAAGATCACGTCATGATAATGTAAAGAAGAATGATAGAGGTTATCGTTCTAGAAAACGAAGAACTAAGAAGTAATATAAGGGGAAATATGTATGAAGATTATCGCAAACAACAAAAAAGCATATCATGATTATTTTATTGAAGAAACTTTTGAAGCAGGTATTGCCTTAAAAGGAACAGAAATAAAATCAGTTAGAAATGGTAATGTTAACTTAAAAGATTCTTTTGTTAGAATCAAAGGTAACGAAGCTTTTTTAGAAAACATGCATATTTCTCCCTATGAACAAGGTAATCGTTTTAACCATGATCCTCTTCGTAACCGTAAACTTTTACTTCATAAAAAAGAAATACTAAAAATAACAAATAAGTTAAAAGCAGGTGGCTTGACAATAGTACCTACAAAGTTGTATTTTAATAAAGGTAGTAAAGTAAAAGTAGAAGTAGGAATTGCGAAAGGTAAAAAGCTTTATGACAAACGTCAAGATTTAAAAGCAAAAGATGCAAAGAGAGATATGGAAAAAGCTCTCAAAAACTATTAAGGGGTCGTCTTGGATTCGACAGGGATATATTTGACCTTAGCTGCAGTCGTAGTCGTACGTAAAACGCAAAACAAATAGCTGGAAACAGACAAACAAATTATTCTTTCGCATAGTCGACATAGACTTGAAAGTGCCACTACTTGATGTACCTATAATTAAGTAACTGGTATCATAACTCATAGGATAAGGGTATGTATAGCTTGGATGCATATCACGAAAACTTACAAGCTCGCTAGGTGAAAGATTGCTTATTGATCGTAACCTAGTTAAATCCATTCAATAAGATAAACTGTAGACGCTTTGGAGGAACTATCTTTGGACGCGGGTTCGATTCCCGCCGACTCCACCAATTGTGAGACCCACGGTATTTTGAACTTCATTTTTGGACTCATTCAAATTCTGTGTTATTATAAAAAATATTAAAAACAAGGAAGAACTGCTGTTCTTCCTTTAACATTATTTTGATTTTTCAAACTCCATTTCAACTTGATTTGGATTTTTATATTTTAGAGTTTTATGTGGTCTCATTTGATTATAGTAAGTAATATACTCTTGTACATTATTTATTAAATCATCAAATGAGTTAATCTCTTTAATATATAACTGTTCTCTTTTTAATGAAGAAAAGAACCCTTCAATAACTGCATTATCATATGGTGTTGCAGGTGCTGAGAACGATTGTGGGATATGTAATTCTGTCATTA
>JBKEBJ010000042.1:0-6805 GCA_047973105.1 Coprobacillaceae bacterium
ATGATGTGGTTCAGTATATGGAATATCTATATTCTTTCTCATTGGTGTAATATGTTCATTATTTACTTCACATTTAAAATCAGCATTGTGTAAAGCATGTAAAGCCACATTTTCATCTCTAAGATAATAATAACAACCTTTATAAAAACGTTTATGTGCTTTCTTATTTATATAGGTATAATCCGTATTCGCTATTTTATCAGAAATTCTTTGGTTATAATTATCTTCAATTAATGCATACATTTCAGCTTCTTCTTTATCACGATTTCTATGTTTTGCCTGTAAATAATCATAACAAAATTGAATGAACTGAAAATTTGACCACTTAGGTAGATGTTCTTTTTTCCACTCTAATATCTTTTTTTGTTTGTATATGTATGCTTCATTTTCTACTTTGATATCCAATATTTTTAATAATCGATCCGCATCCTGTTCTCTATTTATACACAAATATGTTTCAGGAAAATATGTTCCTAAAAGTTTTCCTTTAAAAGTAATAGATATTTCTGCTATCTTTTCATAATTCTCTTCTTGACCTGCCAGTAGTAGTTGATATATAGTTTCTTTTAATATCATAAAACTACTTTCAACAGAATCACTTGCATACTTACCAGTAGCCTGGTACTTCTGTTCATTTTTATTAAAATAAACCCCAAATTTTAAATATCCTATTTCTGAAATACCACCTAATCTTGATAATGAGTATTGCAACCGATAACAAAAAGACTTTCTTTGTTTATCATTACTATAACCCATACTATAATCATCAATACTTAATTCTAATATTTTATTAATAGGATAATCATTAACAAAAGAAACCCTTATTTTTTCTAGTCGTTTTTCTTTTCTGCTTAATTTTGATAATTCTTCTTTTTCAAATCGTTCAATTAACTCTTGTAATGTATAACCAACCATTAATTTCTCCTTTCCCAATACAATGAATTCGCGCTATAAAAAATATTTCCCTCTCCACTTTTGGAAATATGTAATATGTAGGATACATCATAGCAATATTTTAACAAAATTTATCACATAATACAACATTTCCTGACATCTGCATTAAAATAGATTTGTATTATACATCTAGTTTAAATAGATATATAGTTGTAACATTTTTAATTATCTTTTTATTCATAATAAAAAAGTGTGTATTATAACTAACTACACACTATTTACTAATTATTTATGAATTTTTTGTTTCTTCTTCACAGCTATTGTAATTCCTAAGACACTAATAAAACATAATAATATGTAACTACTCATTGTCGTATAATCACTTGTACTTGTACTCCCTGCCTTAGATGATGAATTTCCACCTCTTGTCCCTGTAACAATATTTTCTTTTTGTTCTGGAGTTTCATTATTTATAAGAACAGGTGTATGACTATTGGTTATTATCACATCCCCATTTCTAGCTACTGTTGTACTTTCTGTATATCCTGCTGGGACACTTACTTCTTCCACTGTATATACAATCGCTGTTCCTGCACTTTTCTCTGCTAGGTTTGTCCACGTATATGTCCAATTATTTCCTGTGTTCAATGTTTGCGCATCTACTACACTTCCATTGGCCAATAGGTTTACTTGAATACTTGATGGACGAATTCCATCTTGGTTATTGTTATCATTCCAAGCCTTTGTTACCTTCTTACTTACAACTCCTGGAACATGCGTATTGGTAATCGTATAATCATTAGCACTTCCTGTGATACTTGGACTATATCCTGTTGGAATGTTGATCTCTTCTACTGTATAACTAATCTCTACTCCATTATCATACTTTGGTAGTGCAGTCCATTCTTTTATCCAACTATTCCCACTATTCAATGTCTCTGTATCTATTACATTTCCATCCGCTAATAAGTTTACTTCTACACTTGTTGGGCGAATTCCATCTTGGTTGTTATTGTCTGACCAAGATTTTGTTACTTTGACACCAACTTCTTCATAATTCTTTACTTTTATCTCAATTCCTTTTGTCGCTCCTACTACCAATTCAAAGTAATAGTAGCCATTCTCTTCTGTTCCTATTGGTGTATACTCGACAGTATCTCCATATCCAATATTCGGATTACTTGTTTCTTTGATTCGATAAGTTCCTGCTACTAAGTTATCTACTTGGATTTCTCCATCAATATCTGTTGTATACGTTCCTCCAATTGGTAAGTAACTTCCATCTCCTTGTTTTTGTTCTAAAATGAATGTTACTCCTTGTAACTTAGCATTGGTATCTCCGTTAGTTTTACTAATCAACATTGTTCCTGGGGGAACGCCTGTTGCCCCACCACCTATTTTTTGAACTACTAGTTGAATATCTCCACTTTCCACTCCTGTATCATTTCCATCCCATGTTACTAGAGCTTTATTGTTTACTGTCTCACCATTCGCCTTCGTTGTTGAAGTTGTGATTTTTATATTGGTATGAAATGCACCATAATTGTAATCACTTAACAGTCTTTCGTAGTTTTGAATCGTTAAATCCATTCGTTCTTGTGAAAGTCTTCCAGCATCGACTTTTGGTTGTAATTCCGCTGTTAATTGCGTAATAAGATTATTTTTATATTGCATCCCATTATCACTATTACCTGAAGTATTTGGTGTGTTTCTTAAGTTGATGATAACTTTATTACTAGAAGTAACACCATAACAGACCTTTGTTTCCCCACGAATTCTAGCCTCAAAATCACTATCACTTTCACTTTCGCCTTGTGTTAATTTTAAAAGTGTAGCTGTATTTACTGTTGCTGCTGCTGCCTCACTCATTCTTCCTGTATCTGTCGCAATATAGATTGGTAATGTTGCGCTAATACTAACAACACTTTGATCTGATGATAATTGATCCTCTACTATTACATTCTCATAGTTTTCAGGAGTACCATTATTATATGCTTCAATATAATTATCTTTAAAAATACCTAATGTCCATTCAAGATTTCCAGTTGTTTGATTTCCTACCCCAGATTTAATTATCTCTGGAATGTTCCCATCAGCCTCTACATTTCCTATAGGGTCAACTGGCCCTGTACTACCTTTTTCAATATCAATTTCGACTCCACCAGATTGTCCTGGACGAATTTCTACATCTGAACCTTCTTTTTGGGCTCTTCCATAAGCGGTTAAGTTCCCATCTTGAAGCTCTGTATAGTCAAAAGCATTTTGTGTTAAGGTCACTTTTAACTTCTTTTTTCCTTCATGTTCTACTACTTGAACTCGACCTATCTCTACACCGTCATCTGAGTTAATAACAGCTTCTGAACCTCCACTTGTATTAAACAAGAAATAATCTGATAATTCTGCATAGAAGTAATCACCTTCACTAATTTGATTTAAATCAGCGTTAGTTATATTCCATTGAAAATCAAAATATACAATATCTCCAACCTTGATTGTTGGGGCATCTGATTGTTTAACACTATCCTTGATAATAAATTTATTAATATTTCCTAATCCTTTGACATAAACATCAATAGTGCCAAAGTTTACCTTGTTAGAAATATCATTTCCTTCCTCTGCAGAGATATAGCTCTGTCCCTGTGAAAAAAGAATACAAAGTATCGCAAATAGGATACTAACCTTCTTCGTTATCTTCTTCATTATTTCCCTCCTAAATACCTAGTTTTATTCTTGTATAATCATTTACTAGCATGCTTGATATGTATCATATCCATTACATATTGTGGTACAACTTTTTATCAATAACTTCTTTCTTTTCTTTCCCGTTTTTTTATTTCTCACATCATCCTTTATTTCAATTTAATAATGGGATAAAGCTCCCTTACACCACACAGAGACTAGAAGATAAAAAAAGGTTCCCACTTTTATAAAAAAGTGAAAACCTTTTAACTATCAATTTTTATACTAAATCAGAATTAACAAATACTTCTCTCCAATTACCTGCTTTATCTTCCACATAGAAAACATTTGTTGACTTTGAAACAAATATAAAACTAATTGTTTTTGTTTTACTGTCATATGTATAATTGTTACTTACTGTTCCATTTTGATAATAGACAATACTTTGATCATTAATGCCTGAAAAAGCATCATCTAATCGAATGTAATAATTATTTCCTTCATTATCAATTGACAATAACTGTGGTTCTTCATTATCAATATTTGAGATAACTATTTCACGTTCATCAATCACAGTTTGATTATACATCAATGAAACTTTATATGTCCCATTTTCAGAAATTGTCCTTGTATCTATACCATTAACTAATATAGAGTCATAATTATTATTATTTGTTTTAATATTCAATCCTAGTGAAGAACTAACATACTCAGTATTATAATCAATGGAAACAATTTGGCATGCTTCTGGTATCACTTCTACTACTAAAGGTAATACAGGGGCTATACCATTTTTATTTACTTTAGAATCTTGGTTAATAAATACTAAATATGCGACACCACCGCAAGCAGTTGAAATTCCTAGAAAATATAAAAGTACTTTATACAGATGTTCTATAAATCCTTTACTCTTTCCCATTTGCATATTGGCTTGTGTAATTATATTTGAAATAGCACCAGAGTTCATACTACTGTTATCAGATAATAATTCTAAAACCAATGGCATAAAAGATACTGATTTGTAGATATCAATTGTCATATCTTTTTGTGTTAGTTCTTTTTTTATTATTTTATTGATACGATATATCCTACTTTTTACTGTGCCTACAGGGATAGACAAAATACTAGATATTTCTTTGATTGTTAAATCATGTCCGTATCGTAATAACGCTACGTCTTGAAAATTATCAGGCATATTTCCAATTACTTCAAAGACCAACTTCACAGCATCCTTTTCAACAACTTCTAAAACAAACCTTTCATCCTTCTGTATTTCAAAAAGAGTGTTTACATCAAGATTTAGATTTAACCTTTCTGTATTCCATGTATTTCTTTCCTCTTTTTTACGAACTTTCTGTAATTCACGATAAGATATTCTTAATACCCAAGCATAAAAAGAACTATTATCACGAAGAGCAGACTTATTTCGATATGCAGAAATATATGCATTTTGTACAACATCTTTGGCAATTTCTGAGTTATAACAATGTTTATAAACAAAGTAATATACTTTTTTATAGCTTTGATTATAGATTGTTGTAAAAGCTTCTTCATCACCATTCTTAAACCTTTCCACTAAGTCTTCTTCAATTTTTTCCCTCATAATCTCCTCCATCACACATACTCATTATTTAATGATAGCACAGTTTTTTTATAAAGAAAAGGTTAAAAAATGTCGACTAATATTTCTAATCATTCAAATTATTAGCGATTATCATACGTTTCCCTAATGTTTTCGTTGTTGTATAAATTGATGGAAAAAAATGTTTTCATTGCTTAAAAATAATTTTTCGTGTTATATTGGAAAAGCAAAAATATATGTGGAAGGAAGAAAAATATGAGAAAGATATTTATTTTTATTTTGAGTATTATTTTATTAGGCATATCGAGTGTGAGTGCTTTAACATCTGATAATTATGATATTCATAAAGAGAATTTTTTATCAGAATCAGGAGACGATGTATATCAATCTGTTATCCCTGTAGAAGATGGATATATCGCAGTGGGAATAACTGATTCTACTATTGCAGGACTAACTAACAAAGGAGATAAAGATATCATCATTGTCAAATATGATGATGATGATAATGTAGTTTGGCAAAATAATTTTGGTGGTAATAGCACTGATGTTGTAAATCATGCATTAACTGTAGATGATGGATTTATTCTTGTTGGGTATACGAGGTCAACTGATATTCCTGATATTACATTAAATGGCTCTTATGCATCATTCATTTTGAAATTCAATTTTGATGGAACTTTAGTTTGGACAAAAACATTTGATGGAAATGGTAGTGATATGTTAATGTCTGTTACTGAAGTTAATGATGGTTATGTTGCTACTGGGTATAGTAACTCAACAGATTTATCTGGTATAACTAATCAAGGTGGTATGGATGCTTTCATTGTGAAATATGACAAACAAGGAAATACTCTTTGGATTAATAACTTTGGCGGTAACGGCAATGATTATTATTATAGTATCGCAACTACAAATGATGGATATGTGGCTGTTGGATATAGTAATTCAACAAATTTAAACGGACTTACTAATCTTGGTGGGCAAGATGCAATTATTGTAAAATATGATACAAATGGTAATCAAGTTTGGCAGAAACAATTAGCTGGTAGTTCCAATGATTATTACATGTCTGTTGTGAGTAATGGCAGTGATATTGTTGTTGTGGGGTATACAGATTCTAGTGATATTGATAGCGTTAATTTAACTGGTTCAACTTCATCATTTATCCAAAAATATGATCTTAATGGTAACTCTATTTGGTTATCTACTTTTGTTGGAAATAATGTTGATAGGTTTAGATCTATTAGCTTAATTGATGATGGCTATTTAGTTAATGGTCACAGTAATTCAACAAATTTAGTTAATACCCCAAACAAAGGGCTAGATGATGCATTAATTTTATTATATGACGGAAATGGAAATGAAATTTGGCATAGTACCTATGGTGGTAATGGGTTGGAACGTTTCTTTTCAGCCATTGTCAAAAATGATAGTATAATCGCTGTTGGTACAACAAGATCTACAGATATTACTAACAATACGTTGAATGGTATTGGTGATGCAACTGTAGTTAAATACGCAAATAGTATACCATTGACTGCTAATGTAACTTATAACGAAGAGGAAACATATGATCCTGTAACAGTAACAATTAATACCTCTAAAATGGTAAAAGATATTCCCGGATGGACTAGAGTCAATGACACTACC
>JBKEBJ010000064.1:0-31846 GCA_047973105.1 Coprobacillaceae bacterium
GTGACATTAAATAACCTGTCAATTTAACCGAGCTTGTTCCAGAAACTGCAAGACACGCAAACTCTTTTGTCTTCTTAGAAATAAAAAAGTTTGTAGCAAACAAAATCATATAACAACAAAATACAATAATAAGAAAAGAAATCATTGTTGATAGGGGAATAATAACCTGATCCCAAGTTTGACCACTCTCCGTTATTTCCGCAGTTATAAGATACTCATTATTCATAATATTAAAAAAAACAAAGCTCATTGTGATAGCAAAAATAATCGTTAATGTATAAAATATACTCTTTTTATACTCGCGTTTTAGCATCATTAACGCAAAACTAAACATTGAACCCATAGGATTCCTCCTTACAAAGTATAGTAAAATCATACTTAAATTGCACGATATATATAGTATACTATATATCAAAAATGCATACAATATTTAAATACCGTTATTTTGTGGGTGAATTCTCTTTATCCTACTTTAGATGATTTTGATTTAATTCACTAATATAAAAAGGAGCACTTCTTTAAGGAGCACTTCTTTGAGGAAATGCTCCTTTTGTATTCTATATAGTTTCACCAATCATATCTAAAATAGCTTGATGATATACTTTTGTTTTCTCACTAGCATCTGTTGCATCTTTTCCTTTAATAGAGAAATAGAACTTACATTTAGGTTCTGTTCCACTTGGTCTAGCTGCAATCCAAGAGCCATCTTCTAAATAGTATTTTAGAACATTAGATTTTGGTAAATCAATCGTTTCTATAGTACCATCTGCATTTTTTTCACTAGTTGCATAATCTTCTGAAGAAACAACCTTAACACCAGCAATTGATGTTGGAGCATCTTTTCTTAGATTATCCATGATTTCTTTAATGCGTTTAGCTCCACTAGCCCCTTCTTTAGAAAGCGCAATTTGTGTTTCTTTAAATGTTCCATATTTCTCATATAATTCATATATAACATCAACTAGGTCTTTACCTTGTTTCTAATAATAGTTACCTGCTTCTGCAGCTAATAAGACTGCTTGAATCGCAGATTTATCACGAACGAATTCTTTAATTACACAACCATATGATTCTTCATATCCAAATATAAATTGTTTTTATTTTGTTTGTTCATAATTACGAATTTTATCACCAATGAATTTAAATCCAGTTAATGTTTTTTCATCTTCAACACCGTAATTTCTAGCTACTAATTCACCTAAGTCACTTGTTACAATTGTGTTATACATAACTGCATTATCAGGTAATTCATTTTTTTCTTGTAACTGACTTAGAATATACTCTAAGTATACAGCCGCACTTTGATTACCAGACATTAAAACATATTCACCGTTATGTCTAGCGACAACACCTAAACGATCGCCATCAGGATCACAGATAACAACGACATCCGCATCAGTTTCCTTTGCTTTTTTAATCGCTAATTCATAAGCAATATCTGCTTCTGGATTTGGTGACTTAGTGTTTGTATAATCTGGGTCTGGTGCACATTGTGCCAAGACTGGTATTACTTCATACCCTAATCTTCCTAAACATTCACGAACTGGAATATTTGATGTTCCATGTTGCGGTGAAAAGACAATTTTAAAATTATCTTTATCTAATTCTGGATGTATTTGAATATTCATTACTTCTTGGTAATATAATTCATCTACTTCTTCACCAATCCAAGTAATGTATGAGTATGCTTCATCCATATCTAATACTTTAATATTTAATTCATCATCTACTTCCTTAACAAAGTCAACAACTTGATCAGCCCATTCAGGAATTAATTGACAACCTGTATCATCATATACTTTATAACCGTTGTACTCTTTTGGATTATGACTGGCTGTAATCATAATTCCTCCAGCACATCCTAAATGTCTTACTGCATATGATAATTCTGGTGTTGGTCTTAAACTTTCAAATATATACGAACGAATACCATACGTAGCCAATACTTTCGCACTTTCTAAAGCGAATTGATAAGACATATGACGATTATCATAACCAATTACTACACCTCTTTGTTTTCCCTCAGGTAATGTTAAGATATATTTCGCAAATCCAACATTAGCCTTTCTGATAGTATATATATTCATTCGGTTTGTTCCAGCTCCTAAAATACCACGCATCCCTGCTGTTCCAAACTCTACTTCTGTATAAAAAGCATCCTCTATTTGTTGCTCATTCATTCCCTTTAATTCGGCTTTTAATGACACATCTAATGTTTCACAGTTAAGCCATCTTGTATATTCTTTTTTATAATCCATGTCATCACCTCTTTTCCTTAGTATAACAAATCCCCATTTAAATAACTACCTCTTTTATTTAAGAAATTATTACAAATAAAGCTAATTTATTTTTTACAATATAAAAAGGATAGAAAACTAATTCTATCCTTCATTATTTCCTTTAGTTACTTTGTTTCTTTTCATCATCAACATTCCAATACCAGCAATCATAACTAAACCAATAATAGCTAAGTTAGTTATATCATTTGTGCTTACAACCGTATTTGATGTTGTTGGATTACTAGTTACTGAACCACCTGTTCCAGTGTCTCCTCCACCAGTTTCTCCACCTTTTGCTTCTATTGTAACTTTCACTTCTACTTCGTTAGAAAGGTTTCCAAGAACATCTTCTGCTTGTACCTTTACAGTATATTCTCCCGCTTTACTCATATTAACTGCACTTAAGAAATCAGAAGTAATTGTTCCTTCTTTGTTAGTTGTTACTTCAATATCCTCTAAGAATTTTTCCTCCGTTATTGCACTATCTTGCGTATATGTAACTTCTTCTTTTATAGTAGTTAATACAGTTGGTTCTACTAATGGTTGAACTACTTCTCCACTATATGTCCCTGCTGTAAGTGTTTTAGTAAATGTATAAGATACTTCTTCTTGATAAGTATCTAATTGCCAAAGTACATTTGGTGCATCATAACTTCCTGCATCACTAATTGTATTAGGTGCAATAACATCTCCATTTTCATCTACTACTGTATTTTCAATAGACATAGATGTTGAGAACATAATACTATCATTAGTAACTGTTTGACCAGTAGCATTAAGGGTATCTAACCATTCTAAATTCATCAATGGGATAATATCGCTAATTTGGTTGTTATCTACATGTAATTCCATTAGATATTCTATAGCAGATAATGGTGTAATATCGTTAATCAGATTATTATTCAATTCTAATGTCATGATATTCCCTAATAGAGCTAGTGATGATATATCATCTATTTGATTACTAGACAAATCAAAATACCATGTACTAACTAATGTTTCTAATGGTGTAATATCACTTATTTGATTATTTGATATATGTAGTGTCCATAAACTTGTTAATCCTGATAACCCTGATATATCCGTAATTTGATTATTATCTAAATATAGCGTTGTAAGATTTGTTAGTGCATTCATACCTGTTATATCTTCTATCTGATTATTAGATAGAACAAGTGTTTCTAGATTTGTTAATGATACTATTGGTGTGATATCACTAATTTGATTATCTGTTAAATATAAACTTACTAAGTTCGTTAGTCCTGATAACTCTGTTATATCATTAACTTGGCTATTATTCAAAGATAAACTTCTTAAATTATTGAATCCATTCAATATTGATAAATCACTAATAGAATTCTCACTAATATTAATACTTGTTAAGTTCGGCATTCCAGTTAATCTACTTATATCTGTTAATCCATTACCACTTATATCTAATTGTGTTACACTGTTCAATCCTGCAATAATAATTAAATCATCATTATCAATCTCTGTATTATTTATTGATAAGACACCTAAATTATTTAATGATAATAATGGTGAAAAATTAGATATTGGATTGTTTCCAATATTTACATCAAATACATTAGAAAAGTTCTCTATCCCTGTTATATCTTGAATCCCAGAATTTTCTAAAGCTAGCCAAGGAGTATCCAAATCTTCTTGTGCGATATTATCATTAATATCCTTACCAAAAAAACTTGCGACAGCCATTGCCATATTTTGATCTGGAAATGTTTGTGCGAAGGTTTGTCCTAATACACGAGGTTGTTTTGTTAGGGGGACTTGTTCCTCACTTGTTTGTACTTCATTATTTCCATCAGAATTCTCTTCTGCAGAAAGTGTTAAAACATTGACAAAAATACTTCCTACCAGAACTAGAATTGTCATATAAATTTTACTTACTTTTTTTATTCTACTCATTTTCACTATTCCCTATATCCCTTTCTTAATTGTTTACAATCATTTACTTTTTATGAGTTATTATGATATTTAACTACTCATATATTCATAATACCAAAGGCTACTATATTAATTCAAAATACTTCAGATGTAGATTGTTTTAATTATTTTGTTTGTGTAGTTTATATTTATTTCATATAGACTCACATTTAATATAGAAATATTATGCCTTCATATAGTTAGACTCATTAAAAATACAACATAGTTCTATTTTTCTTTACAACTATTTATCTTTTTTAACAAAAAAAGATAAGCAAGTATTTACACTTACTTATCCTTACATACTAATTACTCAATTCTTTTCTCTTCTTCATAAATAGAATTAACCCTAAAGCAGAGATTACTACACCACTCATATATGGCATTATTTCAATCATATCACCTGTACTAACATTTGACCCACCAGTTGGTTTTGGATGTTCAGTTGGTGTAATGATGATAGGTTGTTCATTAATATCATAATATAACTTCAACACTAAGCTCCCATCTCCTGTAATTGTTCCTGAAGGAACTGCATCACTATGACTAAAATTTAATGTAAATCCTGTATAACTTTTAGCTATTGCCGTAGCTAATGTATCTGTTGTTCCTGTTAAGTTTTCTGTTTCATATACGATGTAACTTCCATCTACTTGTTCTTGGTAATGTTTCACTGTATAGACTGTATCTGTTGCAGCCACCCATTGCGCTATATATGTCATATTTCCTGTTACTGTAGAAGCTACAGTTGGATTCCATCCATTGAAGACATATCCAGCATTACCAATTGGAGTTCCATTAAATGCCGGGGTATCTAATCCGTATTTTACTCCACTATATACTTGATTTGTGAATGCCCCTTGTGTTCCTGGTTCATACGTCACCGTATGTGTTGTTCTTACATAATATAACTTCAATACTAAGCTTCCATCTCCAGCGATTGTTCCAGAAGGAACCGCATCTACATGACTATCATTTAATGTAAATCCTGTATAACTTTTAGCTATTGCCGTAGCTAATGTATCTGTTGTTCCTGTTAAGTTTTCTGTTTCATATACAATGTAACTTCCATCTAATTGTTCTTGGTAATGTTCCACTGTATAAGCTGTATCCGTTGCAACTCTCCATTGGGCTACATATGTTGCATTTCCTGTTACTGTAGAGGCTACAGTTGGACTCCATCCATCAAATATATATCCAGCATGTCCG
Source organism: Coprobacillaceae bacterium (assembly GCA_047973105.1). Lineage (GTDB taxonomy): Bacteria > Bacillota_I > Bacilli_A > Erysipelotrichales > Coprobacillaceae > CAKVJS01. The sequence continues at coordinate 5,433 of JBKEBJ010000064.1, forward strand.
CTTGGCGTTCCACTAAACGCTGGAGTATCTGAACCGTATTTTACTCCACTATACACTTGATTAGTAAATGTTCCATATGTTCCTGGTTCATATGTCACTGTATGCGTTGTTCTTGCATAGTATAATTTTAATACTAGACTTCCATCTCCAGCGATTGTTCCTGAAGGAATTGCATCACTATGACTAGAATTTAATGTGAATCCTGTATAACTTTTGGCTATTGCAGTAGCTAATGTATCTGTTGTTCCTGTTAAATTTTCTGTTTCATATACGATGTAACTTCCATCTAATTGTTCTTGGTAATGTTCCACTGTATAAGCTGTATCTGTTGCTGCAGTCCATTGGGCTACATACGTTGCATTAGCAGTTACTGTAGAAGCTACAGTTGGACTCCATCCATTAAATACATATCCAGCATTACCTGTTGGAGTTCCACTAAACGTAGGTGTAGAACTTCCAGTAATAACATTATTGTATACTTGATTTGTGAACGTTCCTTGTGTTCCTGGTTCATATGTTACTGTATATACTACACGTGGACTAATGTTTGCAGGCATATCAATAATATGTTCTCCTCCATTAGAAATGGAGAATATACTATTATTTAAGCTATCTGCTGTCGCAATTAAACGTACATCGTTTAATGTTTGTAATCCTACTAATCCTTTATTAGGTATAAGTTGTACTGAATCTGCAATCTCCGTATCATCTGTTAAACTTGTTGTAACTTTCCAATCGTATAAAGCAAAGTTATCTTCATCTATTAAATTACATCCTTTATCATCACCTGTTAAGTATGGATAATTTGAATTTTCTCCTACTTGTTCTATTGGTGCTACAAGATATGTTTCTTTCAATAAACTGTTATTAACTATTACATCTCCACCAGTACTAAAAGCACCAGAGTTTGTAATACGTCCTAATTCTGCAGTTGCCTCTATTGTACTGTCTGTAATATTTAATGTGTTATTACCTAATAACATAACTGCATTATATCCAGCTGTTCCTTGTACAAGTGAATCATTAGTAATATTAACTGTTGATACACTAGGTGCATAGAAATAAATACCTCTATGTCTTGCATTTTTCTGTGTTGTCGTATTTGTTCCAATAACAGTAGAGTTATCTATATTCATACTAGCAGTACTAGTTGATGTAACAATAATTCCAACACTGAATGTTCCATTTTCTACAAACCCTGTATTAATACCTTCTAATAATGAACTTCCTGAAACATCTACATTAGTAGTTTGAATTCCATAAACATAGCGTAATCTATCATTTACTATTCCGTTTGATACACCTTTAACAGTTCCTTGATTTGTGATTTCTATATTGTCACCTAAAATACCAAGGTTACTAGCTGTTCCAATGACTGTAGCGTTATCAACAATAATATCTTTGGCTGTTATTCCAAGTCTTACAAAAGAATAGGTTCCTGTATCATCCATTAATATTGGATTTCCGGCACTATCAATTTCTCCACCCATAACGGTTCCACCATCGCTTACAGTTAATGTTCCATCATTATAGAATCTTCCTGTCGTTAGATAATTAGCTAGCGCAACACCAAATCCACCATCCGCTAAATATTCATTATCATCTATATTTCTAACTTTGGTCACATCACCAATTAATGTACTATTTGTGCCAATAACTGTAATATTCAAACTGGCTACACCTGCCTCTGCCCCAGTTCCTTTCATATATCCACCATCTCTAACTATAATAGCTCCATAGGCGTGAATTCCAGCAGAGTAAACACCTCCACCAAAGCCTGTCATTCTACCGTAGGCACCGACAGTAATTGTCCCATTGTATATTAGCACCGCGTTAGCTATTGATTGAGTTCTATCACTACTTGATGCATTTTCTACATATACATCAGCTTCGATATTTGCCGGGTTACTAGCAGTTCCAATAACGTTAATATCGCCTTCATAAACATAGACACCAGAACGATGCATCCCTTTATAACATGATGCAGATATGGTTCCACCATTAACATTCACATTACCATACATAATGAAAATAGCCCCTTTTTGTTCATCCATAGGAATAGAATTTCCTGACTTTCCACTATCACTCTCCGCAATAATATTACCGTCATTTAGTTCTAAATTACCATAGACAATATAAATCGCTGCATTTTCAAAGCCATAGCCAGCATAGTTTGTATTTGTATAACCTTCTAATACTGCTCCACCATTTATACTGAGAGCTGTATCATTTAATTGTGATGATTCTGACATTATAGATAACGCAAATGTTGGTCCTGTTACTTTAAGCCTTCCATCATTTAAAGTTAACTTTTTTACTTTAAACGCTCCAGTTTCAACATTGATATTATTAATATCTGTATAATAATCCACATTTCCTGCTTCTTCTGGTCTAAATACTTCTAAATAACCATTACCATTGATTGTTACTTCTGCTTTAGAAGCCTCCACTTGTTTAATCGTTGGTTGATCTGTATTGTTTAATTGAATTGATACTGATGCTCCATCTGCTACTTCAACAATAGTGTTTTCATCAAACGTTCCACTTGATTCACTACCTCCTGTAACATTATATGTACTTCCATCTGTAATTACTAGTGTTTGTCCATTTGTTAAAGCAATAGTTGCACTCGCTACTCTTGCTTCTGGCATTGCATGTACTTCTGGTAGCACTGCTTCTACCACTACTTCTGGTATTAACGTAACATGCATATCTACTTCTACTTCTTCTTTTACTTCTAGTTCTTCTGAAGTAGTTTCTTCTACTTCTTCTGTTCCCACTACTTTTACAACATAGTTCCCTTCTTCTACTTCAAAGATATATGCACCATCCTCATCAGTAGTCGTTGTTTGTATGAGCGTTTCTTTATCTGTTACTTCATATACTTCCAAAGTTCAATTAGAAAGTACTTCTTCTGTATCTTTTATATATACTTTACCACTGATAGTCGGAGTATCTGCATTCTCTAATGCAGATAGTTCCATACCTACATTGGAGAATATCCCTATCATAAGCATTAAAGATAAGACAATTCCTAATAACTTTTTAGTTATCTTTTTCATTTTCTTCCTCCATATATTTATTCACCTATGACTATATTTAATGTATTAGTTGCATAGTCATTAATATTAAATTCATGTTTTGTAATTCCATCATTTTCTATAACAATCGTATTACTTGTTGAATCATAAATATAATCACTACTAATAACACCATTTTTATAGTATTGAATTGTTTCTTGATTAACTCCTGATATATCATCTGTTAAAGATATTCTATATGTTGCTCCTAATGCATCCACTTTTGCATTAGGACTTTTTCGATCAATATTACAAATATGTATTTCTCTTTGATCAATCGTTATTCCATCTTTTATTAATTTAACAATATATGTTCCATTGTCTAAAATACGAGATGTCTGCATATCATTGATTAGAACTGTATCATAGTTAGAATTTGTTGTTTGTACTTCTAAATCCACTGCTTCTTTAATCCAATTATTATCAAAAATAATTTCTGTTATTTTTGTATCTTCTTGAATTTGTGGCACTTCTAAAGTAGAAAACTCTTTATAAACTAAATAGGCTTCTGATTTAACTATATTTTGATTTATAATAAGACCACCTATTACACTGGCAGTAACTAAACTTCCCATACTATATTTAATAAGAAGAGAGACTTTACCTGCATTATTTCCCTTTAAAGTATTTTGTAAAATTTTTGTAGCCGTATCACCGTGTAATATGTATTTATTACTAAGTAACGCATACATTTCCTTTAATAAAGCTGATGAGAACAAGCCCAAACTATAATTCTTATCAAGGGTTATCCCTTGTTCTTCTAGGTTTGTTTTTAGAATTTTCTTAATTCTTCCAACCCTTGTACCAACTGTATCAATAGGGACATCTAAAATATCTGCTATTTCTTTAATTTTCATTTCTTCAAAAAAACGTAATGTACCTACAATTCTTAAAGGCGTACTCATAGAATCCAAAGACTCCATAATAATTTCTTTTACACGTCCATTTTCTACTATATCTGTTACACTTCCACCATTTATATCTTCAAAATCTTCTATTTTTTGATCCTCTCTCAAATCAATAACTCTTGATTTTTTTCGAGTATATGACACACATTCTCTATATGTAATAACATGTATCCAAGAATTAAAAGCATTAGGACTTTTTAACGTATTTATTTGTTTATGAACTTTTATAAATACTTCTTGTACAATATCCTTTGCAGTTTCTTCATTTTTAAAAAACTGAACTCCCATAAAATATACTTTTCTATAATATGCATTATATATATCAGTAAAAGCTTCTGAATCCCCCTGTATTACTTTTGTTATGGTTTCTTCAGAAACTACATCGAGTCTATTCATTCCTAATTGTCCTCCTCTCCAAAAATTGGCATCTTTTAATAGTAATTATGTATGACAAAATCGCTATTTTAATATAAACAAAGCCATTCAACTATATAAGATTTACTAGACCCTTATTTAGATAGACGACTTATCTTTTAAAAATTGCTCATACTTTTTCAATTTTTTTACTTTCCCTTCATCCTTATCAATATACAGTGTTTTTTAGTAAGTTATTGTCGAATTTTGTAATAAAAAAAAGAGAACGCATTTGCGTTCCCTAATATTCAATACCTTTTCTTGCATGTATTCCTTTATCATAAGGATGTTTATGTTTCTTCATTTCTGTTGAGTATTCAGATATTTGTTTGAATTTTTGAGTGGGTTGACGACCTGTCATAATTATTTCTTTAGTATCTTTTAACGTATTTATTTTAGAAAAAACACGTTCTTCATTAATTAAATGTAAAGTTATTACATCCAATAACTCATCTAAAATAATAGCATCATAGTCTTCATCTATCTGATGAAATAAGTCTCGTTGTAAAGTACCAACTTCTTTTATCATGTTTGGATCATTCATATCTACAAACATCTCAGGCATCTTTTTATAAATCACTTTAATTCCTACTTGTTCAAGTAAAGATACTTCACTACTATTACCATCTTTTAAAAAGGATATCCACAAAACAGACTTACCTGCTCCGCGCATACGAAGCGCCAAGCCAATGGCAGCGCTCGTCTTACCTTTACCTGTTCCATAATATAAATGTAACATTTTAGTATTTCCTATAAAAAGTGCTTGCGTAATTCTTCATTACTTTGTTGGCATAAGTACGCAGGTGCTACATCAAATACTGTTTTACATCCATAATTTCTTTCTTTAGCCAAACGATATGTAGCTCTTGCATAAGCTACTAAAACCGCTGAAGTAAACTCTGGATTAGAATCTAGTTTTAAACTATATTCAATAATATGATTATGTTCTTCTTGCCAACCTGTTTTTCCACTACGAATAACAAATCCACCATGTGGTATTCCACTATGTTCTTTTTCTAATGTTTCTTCATCAATAAAATGAACAATTGTATCATAATCCGCAAAATAATTTGGCATTGATTTAATTTCTTTTTCTATTGCTTGTAAATCTGCACCATCATTAGCTACAACAAAACATTCCCTAATATGTTTTTGACGAATTGTTAGTTCTGGATTTACACCACTACGAACTGCTTTCAATGCCTCATCCACTGGAATCGTATATTGTTTAGCGTTCTTCACACCTGATATTCTACGAATCGCATCAGAATGCCCTTGGCTTACACCTTTACCCCAAAAAGTATAATCACTACCTTTAGGTAATATTGCATTCGCATACACACGATTTAATGAAAACATTCCTGGATCCCAACCTGCCGAAATTAAGCCTACTGTATTATTCTCTTTCGCCACCTCATCGACAGCTTTAAAGTGTTCGGGTATTTTGGCATGTGTATCATAGCTATCTACAATATTAAAATACTTTGCATACATTGGTGATTGTTCTGGTAAATCTGTAGCACTCCCGCCACAAAGTATCATAACATCAATTTTATCTTTAAAATTAATTGCTTCATCAATTTTATATACACTTGCTTCCTTTGTTAAAATAGATACAGTACTAGGATCACGTCTAGTAAAAACAGCGACTAATTCCATATCCTCATTTTGTTTAACAGCGCACTCTACTCCACGTCCTAAGTTTCCATATCCTAATATTCCAATTCTTATTGTCATTTGTTATCCTCCTATTATTAATATATTATTTTTGATAATTTAGTTCCCAAATTATACCAAAGGGATCTTTAATCTTCGCATATGTTGAATTCCAAAAAGTTTCTTCTATTTGTGAAATCACGATGCATTTATTATCTTTTAATTTAGTATATACATTTTGAATTGCTTGCTCATCACTAAATTCTAACCAAATAGTACTTTGATTACCCATGATAATAGAATCATCCAATACATCATTTGCACAAAATTTCATACCACCAATTGTAAAAGTAGAATTCATTATTAATGATTTCTTTTCTTCCTTTTCACTCATTTCTGCTTCTCCATATGTAACTTTTTCTAAAACGTTAGCTTCAAAGATATTCTCATACATAGTTAAAGCAGCTTGACAGTTTTTATTAAAATATAAAAACAGCATACTCTCTTTTATCATAAATCCCCCTCCTTTATATTCTAAGTTATCTAAAATAGATATTTTTTATAGTACAAATTATAACAAATTACATTTTTCGTGTATATAGTCAAATATAAAAAAAGGATTCCTAAGAATCCTTCTTTTATATTTATAGTTTGCTTATTCAGCAACTTTTTGTTCTTTGATTACTTTTGCAATTGAAGCAATTACATCTTTTTCATCTTCACCTTCAGCAACGATTTCTACTGTTGCTTTAGTTGGAACACCTAAAGACATAACTCCCATAATTGATTTTAAATTCACTTCTTTATCATTATATACTAATTTAATATCGCTTGTAAATTTACTAGCTTGGTTTACTAAAATAGTTGCTGGTCTTGCGTGTAATCCTACAGGATCAGAGACTACAAATGATAATTTTTCTGCCATTCCGACGTCCTCCTTAAATATTCTATGTTTTAATTATAGCATTTACTAGTGCGCTTTTCTAGCCTTTTTTATTTTTTTTAGCGCTTACATAGTTTGACTATTTTCTTTGTTTTTTTAAAGCTAATGTTCCGACAATTAAACCTAATATCGGATATCCAATATTTAATACATCCCCTGTTTTTACAATCTCATTTTGCCCACTAACAGGTGTTGTAGGAGTAGTCGGTGTTTCATCAACTGGTGGATTTGGTTCTACTGGACTTGTTGATTGTGCTTTAGACAAGGCCATAATATTTCCTGAGTCATTACTATGATATAATACATCACCATCTGTAATTAAACTTGTTATACAATAATTTTGTAATTCTTCAGCTGGTTTATAGATTTCCCGCACTGATGCTTCACCATTTTCAACTGCTAAACAATATACTCCACCAATTTCTGTATTTTGTGTAAAGTATGCATAAACACCATCATAATAAGTATTGACTAACATTGAAGATTGTACATTTCCATCTACTTCTGCTTGATAATCGATATGGTATGTATTCGCATCAATAATCATCACAAATCCTTTAGAATCAAAAGCACTGGCATTGACTGCTCCACCTAGATAAATCTTTCCTTCATAAACAGTTGGTGTACCTGTAATACTTCCACCACTCATTAATTGTATTTTATTCATCCCACCAAAAGTTGTATTTGATTCATATTGTGTTTCTATTAGCCATCCATCTTTTGTTCCAAAATAAAGATATCCATCATCATAAACAATTGAACTCGACACTGGATGATTTAATTGTCTAACATCTAATACTGTTCCATCTGTTAAAGAACAAGAAGTTAATTCTCCTACATTATTCACAAATACAATAGTATCTCCAACAACACATCCTCCACTCCAAGAATAAGAACTTGGTGTACTAGGTGTATATTGCCACGCAATATCTTTTACTTCATTTGTCTCTGCTGTATTTTCATCAGAGGTTGTTATTGCAATATAAGAACCAGAAGATAGACTTGGATTCGCTGTACCAACATATACATAACCATTGTGATATACAATTGGTGATTGTACTACTTCATAACTACCTGGTGCTCCTAATTCTTCACTTACCCATACAGAAGTTAATGTATTAATATCAAATGCTTGAACTATTGAAGATGTTCCTGTTACATTCCAACTACTATCATATAATGTTTCAGCTTCACAAACGAAAATCTTTCCATCTCCATATGCAATATATCCGTTATATCCAATACTTCCATCCATAGTAACACTATCTACTATATTCCCATTTTTATCCATCTTAACTAATTGATTATTGGTAGCACTTGCTGCATATATATAATCATCTACTACAATTGGATTTGTTAAGGTATCATAACCAGTTGTAATATCTGTACTCCAATCTAATACTGTTTCATCAGAAGTTATCGGTGTTTCTAATGCGACAATATTATTATGTGCTCTAAATCCTTCCCAATTAAATCCTGCCTGCGAGGTCGTTAATACTCCGACTAAACAAACCCCTAAGGTTAATACTGACGTACATATTTTTTTCATTTTACTATCTCCCATCTATATTTCTTTTTTATTCTATCAAATTTTTGAATACACGTATCTTTCAGTAAGAAAATAAAGATAACGTTCGCTATGCAATAAATAATTGTTGTTGGCATTGATGCTGCCACTTGTACAAAGTATCTTTGCCATTGAAATGTTTCATACAATAATACACTCCATAAATCCATACATAATGTAAAGAATATTCCACTAAAAATCGCATATCCATAAATCATATAGGTTTGATTCCCATTTAAATATCCTGCACCATATCCAATTATTCCCCAGGAAATCATTTGAAATGGTGTCCATGGACCTTGTCCAAATATAAAATTCGAAACAAAGGCCGCTATACTACCACATAAGAATCCTTCTTCTTTACCGAATACAATACCACAAATCATAATCATCGCACTCATTGGTTTAAAGCTAGGTGTCAAAATGAATACCACTCTAGAACTAACTACTAATGCAATCATGACTGCCAAAATTACAATTCTCCGTAAAGAAGGTTTCTCTTGTTCATATCGAACATACATTAATAACCAAGACATCATAACGATTACCATAGAACTAATATAATAATATTGACCATCTTGTAAAAGAACATTGGCTATTACTAATAAACAACTAACAACAACTATCAATAATGAAATACTTTTTTTATGGAAAAACAATGTCTTCATACAAAAGTATCTCCGCTTGATAGTCTTTACATATTTTTCTTGTTGTAGTTGTATAAAAGGTATTGTCTTTTAGTAATTCTCTAGTATCTTGTAAAGACTCTAAATAACAATCAAATAACATTCCACAACGATTGGTATATTTCGCAATAAACTCTACATCATGGCTAACAATAATAGTAGTCGTACTTGATTTTATAGTTTGTAATAATATTCCTATTTTTTCTCGACTATTAATATCTAATCCTTTTGTTGGTTCATCCAACAATAACAATTGAGGTTTCGTTAATAAAACTTTTCCTAACGCTAATAATTGTTGCTCTCCACCACTTAAGTCATAAGGATGTAAGTTTTGTTTATTATATAATCCTATTATTCTTAATGTTTCTTCTATTCTATGATTATCCTTACTAATTGTTTGTAAGTCTTCATATACTGTATCTTTTAGAAATAAAGAAGTTGGGTCCTGACTAATATATCCTATTTCTTTAGGTAATTGTACTTTCCCTTTTTGCTTCTTAAGAATGCCTAACATTACTTTTAGTAATGTTGTTTTTCCACTACCATTACTTCCAATAATTCCAATAATCTCTTCTTTATAAATTGGAAATGATATGTCCTTCAACAATAAACTATCATAACCAAAAGCTAACTTATCTACTTTTCCTAACTCTACTGATGAAGAAACATACTTAGGAATCTGGGTAGTAATCGGGATATGTAATAATTGCGTTTTTGCCTCTTTGATTGATGTCGGTACTTCTTTCACATACGGATATAAACGATAATATGCTGGTAATCCTTTGACCAAATCATGTTTTTCCTCCAACATTTTTTTAACAACATTTTTTGTTTTATCAAAGTATTCTACTTCTCCATTTTGTAAAACTAATACCTTGTTACATATTGGTAGTACTCGTTCATATTGATGTTCAACCATTACTATGGCAATTCCAAATTCATTATTCAACTTAATTACCATCTGCATAAATGTCTCTTGCATCATTGGGTCTAATTGACTCAAAGGTTCATCAAGTAACACAACTTTTGGTTGCATTAATAAAATACTAGCTAGATTCAAAATTTGTTTCTGTCCTCCAGACAACGTATCCGTTTCTTGGTGATACATGGAGCTCATATTGAAATATTGTAAAAATTCAGCGATTCTCTGTCTCATTTTTTGTAAAGGCATATTTTGATTTTCTAAACCAAAAGCTAATTCATGATAGACTCTATCACTTACAATTTGATGATCAGGATTTTGAAAGACATAGCCAATAGAAGTGCTAGTATCGATAGTCTCTATATCTGTATCATCATAATACACTATTCCTTCTTTATTACCTACTGGTAACATTTCATTTTTCATATGTCGTAATAAAGTCGTTTTTCCACTACCACTGCTTCCACATAGTAATATGAAATCACCTGAAGAAATAGAAAGAGATATTCGTTTTAAAATGGATGTGTCGTCATATGAAAAACTCAAATTATCTACTTTCAACATATTCTTCTCCCTTCCAAGTTAATGGTAATAAACAAAAAACAATGCCCACTATCCAAAATATAATATCTTTGCCCCCTATTACAATTGGAGCCATTATTGGATAATAATAGAAATCTTGGTACTGATAATATCCTAATGCCATTCCTATATTTAAAACTATAATAATAATTATGTAATATGTGTCCATAGTCGTCCAACGAAATATATGATAATGGGTTCTATGATTTTGATATCCTCTTGCTTTCATAGATTCATACATTATTAATGACGTTTCAAAAATCCAAGTAAATAAAACTAAGAATTGATCTTTTAAAGTCTTTAACAATAACCATAATCCTTTTTTTTGTTGATGTAATGCATTTTGAACATCTCGTATTTCCTTTATCTTTCTTTTACATTTCGGTAACATTCGAAATACTAACATTAATATTAAGCCTAATATTTTAAAATGTTTGGAAAAGGCAAATAATATATGTTCGCTTGTCATAAATTTTTGCATAATTTGATACAACAACAATACACATGTAATTACCAACCCAAAAACTGCTCCATATACCAATGCTTGTTTAGTAATAATAATATAATCATTCTGATATAAAATATCTGCACCTTCTCTAACAAATAGAGGATTAGTTATGATAATAATCAATATTAATATTCCATAAGACAAGATACTTTGTTTGTCTATTTTACATAAATATCCATATACAATAAATAAACTAATTGAAAACAATAAAATACTAATGGGATGTTTATATAAAACAATCCAAACTAACATGGATATAAAGTACGTCAATAGTATGTAAGGATGAATAGTTTGTTTACGTAACATTAAAAACTCACATCCTTGCCACTAGCACAACTAAACACCCATTTAATAACATCACCATTTTTAACTGTTTTTTTACTAGCAGATTGATTTACATACGAGCCATTAACTCCATACATCCATCCGCTTAAATCACCACAACAAAATTCAGATAGATTATTTATACTACGAACATATCCACCTTGGGCATCAATTGAATACCCTTGTTTAGTACAGGCTGTTTTTAAAGCTTCTAGTACTGTCATTCCATCTGTAATTTCAATGGTCATAGAAGAAATAAGAACTCCGTTACTTGGGACATAACTTTCATAACCTGCCTTTAATTTATCTTTATTATTCAATATCGTTTTACAATCAACACTTATCGTTATTTTTTCTACTACTGGTGTAGTCTCTTGTGGTGTATTGTTTTGTCCACCGCCAGATTGATCATTATTATTTGATTGTTCTCCACTCCCCTTATTATCAGAAGTATTCTTTTGGGTAGTAGTATCATCATTTGTTGTATCACTATTATCTTCTGATGTATCTTGCGTTGGTTCTTCATCAGTTTGGTCTTGTTGATTAATAGGCTCTTCTATTACAGTAACTATAGATTCCATTTCTGGTTGTTTCCACTTAGCTACTGTACTGCTTGTTTTTTTACTACCACACCCACTCATTAAAAACAAAACTAGAACTAGGCTTAATACTTGTATTTTTCTCCCCATAAAAAACCTCCTGTTATTTTTAAGCGCACAAAAGGAGTTGATCAGTCTATTAAACATAAATAGAACGACTTTATACTCCGTAAAGTGTATCCTAAGATAATGGCAAGTATTCCGGCTTAGATTCAACGTCTTTGCACCTTCCCAGTTAAACCAGTGGTATATCGCATTGACTCCTCATTACGGCGGCGGGACCGCTCAAGTTTTACACTTGATTCCTTATTAATGTAAACAACCATTAAATATGTACTATTCAGTTACTATCATTATAAATGATATACAGAATAATGTCTAGACAATTTTGTTATGTGAAGAAAAATTATCAACATTAATCTTATTTATTATTTATAACATACTTTTTATAAACAAGCGATAGTAAAAATGAAATTTGTTAAAGTTATATGATTTTATTGTACTATTATTTATTAAATAATGTAAAAAAACATCCGTTTGGATGCTTTTCTCTATTTCTTCTGTGCTACAACAATAAATCTATGTGTTGTTAAATCAAAGAAATCTTTATCTTTAATGTCTTGTAATATTCGTGCATAGAAATTTACATATTTTTCATAATTATCTACTCTCTCAGGAGAGAAGTTACGCATAAAGGTAAGTACTGCTGAAAGAGATTTAAAACGAATGTAACCCTCTTCTTCATAACTATCTACAATATTCATTCCTATATCACGTAAAGTATTACTACAATTTTCTTTATCCCATCTTCCCTTCATACGGAAAGGAATAAACATATTAGCGATTTCTTTATAATTATCGCTACCCATCTGATCAACAATAAAATATCCACCGGAATTTAAAACACGATATACTTCAAATTTATCATAGTTTGTTAGTTCATTGACTACTGCATCTATTTTTTCATCTTTAAATGGTAATTGATTACGATTTGTATAAGAAGTAACCTTAACTCCTTTATCTTCCAATCTTTCTTTGGCTTTATCAGCCAAAGCTTCAACAACATAAGTAATAGCAGGTAATGTTTCTACTTGTTCTACGAACTCGCCACCATCCATACTAATAATCGCTGCATGATCATCACTTTGAATATACTGTTGCATAACATCCTCTACTTTAAAAGAAGAATCATTATGATATATCAATTCTGTATCATCTTTAGTCAAAGCACTTTTTATTTCAACATTTAATAATTCTGCATTATTAATTTTTTTAGAAAATCGAAGTTTTACATAATAATATGATAGTACTTGTGCTAACGCATCTGTAATAACTCCTACTGCGATAAATCCAATCAACTCTATTAGCCATCCCATAGAAAGCATGCCTTGTTGAGAAGTAACTAAATAACAAAGTACACTCATAAAAATAATATTATGTGATCGACGATATGCGAATGGTTGTTTAAACATTAACATCCAACGGATATTATAATTCTTATTCGCCATTCTTCCTTCCACTTCACTAAAGCCAACTTTAATAAAGAATAACATTACCGCCCATACTATTAAAATATAGAAATAATAATTCATATTTTTTACCTAGAATATATCTTTTCACCTTTCATAGAATAATACACTTTACTGTCACTAACAAAATATCCTTCATCATTTAGAGTAACATCACCTTCACATGCAAAGATTTCTTCATAAGAACTCATATCATAAATATATGATTTTCCACTTCTATTGAAGATTCCATATACAGAATCATCATAAGATACAATTTGTTTATCACCCATAAAGTAAGTATCTAATACAACACTTCCGTTATTATCAATGATTTCATATTTATTTTCTGTCGTATAACCTGCATAGTAAGTATTACCAATTATTTCAATGCGTACATATTCTTTTGAAACTTTTTCATTTTTTATATTAATTAAACTATATGTTTCACCATCTTCACTAATAATTGCACAATCATTTTTATCAAAAGTACTAGCTTTACGATATATTGTTTCAAAAGCTGGTTTACCATCAAAACCATAGTATTGATAGCCTTTTTCTTTTACAAACACTGGAAAAACATCATGGTTTGTATAAGATGCTAGTGGATCTAATTGAATTCCTTCAACAGTAGTTTCTTCACCATCTAAATAGAAAGTATGAGGTCCATAAATATAATCATTATTTTTAACAACATAATTTTTACTGTTTTGATAATAACTATTTATTTCTTGCTTTTTCTCACCATCAGCAGATATTAACCATAGGGACTCTCCCTTTTTCGCAATTATATTTTTATGTTTATCAAAATACAAAGTATCTACATCTTGTGATATTGTAAAACCTATTTTGTTATCCTTTGTTATATATACTATTTCTTTAGCTTCTTGATCATATAACAAATATCCTTTATCTTTTACATCATCCATATATGTATAAGTACCAGCTATTTTGATAGTTTCCGCATTTTTTGTAGATCTTTCAACAATATCTACAGTATTTTTATACCCAACTAATATGTACTCAGTATTAAGTATAGAAGTATATAAAACCTTCTTATCTGTTCTTACTAATTCTGTTCCATCTCCATACAAAACAATATATTCCTTGTCTTTATGAATAATTGGTAAATCAGAAACTGCAATATCTATCTTTTTATCTTGTTTATATAATTCTTCACCATCTTGATTAAAAACTGTAATCTTATCATCATCATGAGCAACTAACATGTTCTCCAGAACTTCAATTTTCTTATAGGTTCCGATTTTTATTAATTCCTCGCCTGATTCATCAATATAGCCATACTTTTCATCTTTTTGAACAACATAACCATGTCCAGCTATTTTTTGATATTCATCATATATAAATTCTGGATTATCATCACTCTCTAGCTTATACAATCCATATTTTTCATTATTTCCTTGAATCATTGAGTATTGGCTTTGAGAACCACACCCTACTAATAATAAACCTAAGATAATTACTGTCCATATTTTCTTCATGTTATCACTCCTTAAAACATTCCCATTATATCACGTTTCTAAGCAAGAAACTACAAAAAATAAAGCATTGACAGATATACCATATTTAGGGGTATACTTATAGTATATAGAGGAGGAATTATATGAACGAAACAATCCAAATTATCAATCAACGTAAAAGTTGTCGTAAGTACCAAGATGTGAAGTTATCAACTGATGAAGTTAGTACTATTTTACATGCTGGCTTACAAGCACCTAGTTCTATGAATCGTCAACAAGTTATCATAACTGCTATTACCAATAAGGATATCATTAATGAGTTAACGAAAGAAATTGCGAAAGCGTTAAATAAATCTGAAAAATATTCATGTTTCTACCATGCTCCATGCATTGTCATTGTTAGTGGACCAAAAGATTATTCTGCCTTATTCACAGATGGTAGTTGTATCTTACAAAACATGTTTTTAGCCGCTACTAGTTTACAAATTGGATCTTGTTGGATTAACCAATTAAAAGGAATAGAAGATATTCCTGCAATTAGAAAAATATTAACAACTTGTCATATTCCCGAAAATCATAATGTCTGTGGTAGTGCAAGTTTTGGTTATCCAGATGGCGATATCACACCAAAAGAAAAAGATAATAATCGTATTCAAGTCATTGATTAAAAAAGAAGCCAGATGAAGGCTTCTTTTCTTATTAAAATTCTTTTTTCTCCATAATTAGATAGCTAACGAAATATGATATCCCAAGTAATATAACGGATAATAAACAAAGATATATCAGGATTGTATTAGTTCCTAAATTTACTATTTTCGTTATGACAGTTGTGACATCTACATTTAAATAACTAAGAAGTTCCAAGCCACCAAATACTAAAAGTAATATCGCTGCAGTGATAATAAAGACACTGTAACGTCCTTTTTCGTTTCCTAACTTCAATCGTAACGGTAGAGTAAAGGATAACATTATTAATATAATAGGTAAAAACATTGCTGCAATCATAACAATATCTTTCACTTCAGAGTTTGATTCTATAAATAATTTCATGACTATAGGAATAATAACAGAAATAATCAAAGCTATGAAAATTGATAGACATCCAAATATATATTTCTCCATAACATATTGTTTTCTTGTAATCGGTAATGAAAATAGAAAAGGATAGCCGTTATCAAATTCATCATAACTAATAGTTGTAACAACAATCATTGAAAAAATCATAGATAATTAATATGTAATTTACGTAAAATAAAACATCAACAATATAATTACTTTTTGTTGATGTTTCTTATTTATGCTTTTATTTTACTTTGTCTTTTACGTTCTTGTTCCGTTAAATAACGTTTACGTAAACGAATGTTTTCTGGTGTTACTTCCACTAATTCATCATCATTAATATAATCTAAACAAGCTTCTAAATTAAATTGTCTTGGTCTTTTTAAGACAACAGTAGAATCTTTACTAGATGAACGTGTATTTGTTAATTGTTTACCTTTTGTAGCATTAACAACTAAATCGTTATCTCTACTATGTTCACCAACAATCATTCCTTCATATACATCTACACCTGGACCAACAAACATAACTCCACGATCTTCTAATCCACCTAAAGCATACGCTGTAGTTTGACCATTATCAATAGAAATTAGAGATCCTAGTTGTCTTTCCCCAACGGCTTCTCCTTCCATTGGACGATATTCTATAAATGAATGAGAAACAATTCCATAACCTTTTGTCATTGTTAAAAAGTTGGTCATAAACCCAATCATTCCTCTAGAAGGAATCGTGTATGTAACACTTGTTTGTCCATCATGATTTGTCATATTTTCTAAAATTCCTCTTCTAAATCCAAGAGATTCAATAACGCTTCCAATACAATCATCTGGGGCTTCGATATTTACTTCTTCATATGGTTCATGTAATTCACCATCAATTTCTTTGATAATTACTTTTGGTTTAGATACTTGTAATTCATATCCTTCACGGCGCATATTTTCAATTAATATTGATAAATGTAATTCCCCACGTCCTGAAACAATCCATTCTTCTGCATTAGGAATTCTTTCAATCTTTAAAGAAACATCTTTATTTGTTTCTTTAAATAAACGTTCTTCAATTTTACGAGCTGTTACATATTTTCCATCTTGGCCTGCAAATGGTGATGTATTTGTTCCAAATACCATTTGAATCGTTGGTTCATCAACATGTAATAATGGTAATGCTTCTTCTTTACCTGTAGTACAAACTGTTTCTCCAACACCTATATCGGCTAAACCAGCAATCGCTACAATATCTCCAGCATTCGCTTCTTCAATTTCAATTCTATGTAATCCTAAGAAACCAAATAGTTTTTGAATTCTAAATTGTGTATGTGACCCATCGGCTCTAACACAAGTCACAGATTCATTTACTTTCATTTTTCCTCTTTGGATACGTCCAACACCAATACGTCCGACATAATCATTATAATCTAATAATGCTGGTTGGAATTGTAATGGTCCTTCTTGATCAACAATTGGTTCTGGTATTTCTTTAATAACCATATCAAATAAACAATCCATGTTTGGTACTTGGGTTTCTAATTCAGGTTCTAAACTAGAAGTTCCTTGTAACGCAGAAGCAAAAATAGTTGGGAAATCTAATTGGTCATCATTCGCACCTAATTCCATAAACAATTCTAATACTTCATCCATTACTTCTTGTACTCTAACTACTGGACGGTCTACCTTATTAATAACAACGATTGGTTTTACTTTCGCAGCCAATGCTTTTTTAAGAACAAAACGTGTTTGTGGCATTGTTCCTTCATAGGCATCAACAACTAATAAAACACCATCTACCATTTTCATTATTCTTTATACTTCTCCACCAAAGTCAGAATGACCCGGTGTATCCATAATATTAATACTATAATCCTTATAATTAATAGCTGTATTTTTAGCTAGTATTGTAATTCCTCTTTCTCTTTCGATATCATTACTGTCCATCGCTCTTTCTACAACTTGTTCATTATCTCTAAAAGTTCCTGATAATTTTAATAGCTGATCTACTAATGTAGTTTTACCGTGGTCAACGTGTGCAATTATTGCAATATTACGTATATTCATCTAAACACCCCTTTTATAACTTCCTCATTATAGCACACTTTTTTGAATTGTCATTATTTTTTTGCATTGATACCTTATTAACAAAAACATCGATAAAAAAACAAAAATAAAAGTGTGCATAAACACACTTCCACTTTATAGAATCGCTAAATGTTCTAAAACAATTTTTATTCCCATAATAATTAACACTACTCCACCAGCAATTTCAGCCATTGATTTCAATTTTGTTCCAAATACTTTTCCTAAATAAACACCTATAATAGATAAACTAAAAGTAATAATTCCAATAAAACTAACTGCTGGTACGATTTGAACCTGTAAAAATGCAAAAGTGATTCCTACTGCTAAGGCGTCAATACTTGTAGCAATCGCCAAAGGTAACATTTCTTTAAATGAAAAAGAATTCCCTATTTCTTCTCCATCATCTTTTGCACCACGAATCATATTAATACCAATAGCGCCTAATAACACAAATGCAATCCAATGATCGATTTCTGTAATCATCGATTGAAAATGAAAACCTAATAGATAGCCTAGTATTGGCATCGCTGCTTGAAAACCACCAAAATATAAACCAGTTATTAGCGTCTGTTTTTTGGTTAGCTCTTTAGTAGATAAACCTTTACATATGGAAACCGCAAAAGCATCCATTGATAAACCTACTGCAATAACAAATAATTCCCACATAGTCATTTTTCCTTACCTCCTGATTGTGTGGTTATGTAACAGAAGAACATAAAAACGAGTCCTATCTGTTTTACAACAAATAAGTCTCGTTATTTAAAATAATGCCAGGATAGAATCCAGTATGTTGACATTATTGCATTTGCATGCTAACTACTCCCTTATTAGTATATAATGATACTACATTTTGTAAGATTATGCAATATATCCAATAATCATTATATTATATGTAGCTAATAATACAGTTATTTAACTAAAATAACGATTTTTACAATTAATGTAGGTTATATTTTTAAAATTCCTTAAAATATTAGTGATTTATGCTTGCTATAATGTTAATAAAGTGGTATTTTTTATGTAATATACTAATTATTGGAGAGGTTATATATATGAAAAAAATTGTTAAATTTGGAGGTTCTTCTTTAGCAGACGCATCGCAATTTAAAAAAGTTGCGGATATTGTTCATAGTGATCCAACACGTCGAGTTGTTGTACCTTCAGCACCAGGAAAACGTCATAAGGATGATACTAAAGTTACAGACCTGTTATATCAAGCATATAGATCAAATACAGATAAATTGCGTCAAGAAACATTTACTTTAATTAAACAACGATATCAAGAAATTATAGATACTTTAAAATTATCAATCTCTTTAGAAGAAGATTTTGAAGAAATTGAAGAAGCTTTTAAAAACGATGCTAGTCTTGATTACGCGACAAGTCGTGGAGAATATTTAAACGGTAAAGTATTAGCTAATTATTTAGGTTTTACATTTATTGATGCTAGTGACGTCATTTTTATCGATAAGTGCGGAAACTATGATGCGAAGAAAACAGATCCTGTTTTATCAAAAAAGCTCTTAGAAGTCGAATATGCAGTGATTCCAGGGTTCTATGGTTCATTAAATGATGGCAGTGGAGAAATAAAAACATTTTCTCGTGGTGGTAGTGATGTTACTGGCTCTATTATCGCTAAAAATGCACATGTTGATTTATATGAAAATTGGACAGATGTTTCTGGTTTCTTAATTGCAGATCCAAGAATTGTTAAAAAACCTCAAGTAATTGGTACTATCACATATAAGGAATTGCGTGAATTAGCCTATATGGGCGCAGGTGTCTTACATGAAAATTCTATCTTTCCTATTCGTAGTGAAGGAATTCCTATTAATATAAAAAACACAAATAGCCCTGAAGATCCAGGTACTTTAATTGTTGAAAGTACATGCCATAAACCAGATCATGTCATTACAGGTATTGCTGGTAAAAAAGGATTCGCAACTATCATGATTGAAAAAGATATGATGAATAGTGAAGTTGGTTTTGGCCGTAAAGTATTACAAGTATTAGAAGAACATAATATTTCTTTTGAACATATTCCTTCTGGAATTGATACGATGACAATTATTGTAAATACCGAAGATTTCATTGATAAAGAACAAGAAGTATTAGCTGGTCTTCATCGTTCTGTGCAACCAGATAATATTACATTAGAATCTGATTTATCATTAATCGCTGTTGTTGGTCGAGGGATGAAAGCAAACCATGGGACTGCAGCTAAAATATTTAGTTCATTAGCGAAAGAAAATATTAACATAAAAATGATTGATCAAGGATCTAGTGAGTTAAATATTATTATTGGTGTTCGCAATTTTTATTTTAAAGATGCCATTAAGGCAATTTATAAAACATTTATTGAAGAAGAAGATAAATAATACTAAAAAGGCGTAATTCTGTTTGGAATTACGTCTTTTCTCTTATTTACTTGGTTTTGGTATCATTGCATTAACATATTCTACACCTAAACCATAGGCCCCACCATGTTCTTGAATAATTGCCATTACTTGTTGGTATGTTTCTTTATTTGCCCAATCTCTTTGGAACTCCAACAATGTTGCTTGCCATGTTAATGGCTTGGCTCCAGCTTGAATCATCCTTTGAATGGCCATTTGATGACTTTCTTTACTACTTCCTGCACTAGCATCAGTCACTATATACACTTCATATCCATCCGATAAAGCACTTAATGTTGGAAAAGCTACACAAACTTCTGTCCATAGTCCCGCAATAATTAATTTTTTCTTGCCGGTATTAACAACTGCTTGTTTAAAATTCGTATCTTCCCAAGCATTTAATGTTGTTCGATCAATGGGTGTATAATCAGGATATACATTTTGAACCATACTAACTAATGGGCCAGAAAAAGTTTTCGCTTCTACCGTTGATAAAACAATAGGTATTTGAAAAGCTTGTGCACTTTTAGTTAGTGCTGTTACAGCATTCAATACATTCGCTCGACAAGTGCTTTCTACTCCAAAAAACATTTGGGGTTCATGGTCTATTAAACAAATAGCTACTTCACTTGGATCTAATAATACATTCTTATATTCTCTCATAATATATTCTCCTCTTCTTATTTAGGTTGACTCAATAAAAAAAGAATATACCATTTTATATAACAAAAGCAGAAATACCCCCAGTTTTAGTATAGAGCCAAATATTTTTACATTTCTGCTTTTCATATTCCTATTCCATTTTTAATATTGTTTCAAAATCAATAACTTCATCATTACGACCATTATATATAAAATCTGTTGCATAAATAGTACTAGCCCACAAAATTACAGAATGAACGATTCTCATTTCTACACCAGCTGCTTTACCAGCATAATATAGTGGAACACATCCTGTTAAAATATCTTCATAGATATATCTAGTATCAATATCTGTTGGTGCATAAATATTTGCATACGCTTCCGTATTTTGGATTCTTTCATATAAAGTATCACCTTTAGAACCATAATGATTAGCTAACCAATCAAATGCACTTTCTACTTCCACTCCATATGCTTTAGCCACTAATACTCTTTCTCGATCCATTTGTTCAATTATATTAGCTACTAATGGTGTAATTCCATCTTTATAGAAACGAAATTTTTCCTTTGTTTCAACTCTTGTTATATTTAATAAAATTGGTAATGGATGAAATATAACACCAATATTAGAAAAACTAGTATGCCTTGTACTCTTAGCTGGTTTTATAATTCCTGGAAACTTTAGTTCTAATACCTCCACTACTTTACTTGTATTTCTAGGGTTGTGAGCTGCCACATGGACAGCTTTTTTCATTCCATGTATGAAAGGTTCTGCAATTCTAGCACAACGACATGCAAAAACAAATGTTTCAGCTTCTGCAAGGATTATATTTTTAGTGTTACCGTGCTCTTCTAATGTTTTTTTAAACACATAAGTTCCAAATGTTCGTCCTGGATTTAGTACAATCATTTGGCCTTCTTCTAAACAATCCGACATTTCCTGGGCAATAACATGATGATACTGGGCGGGAGTCGTTACCATAATAAGGTGTGCATCCTTAATAACTTCCTGCATATTATTACTAATACAATCAACTACCGCATCGCCTTCAACAACACCTCGTAATTTAAATATGTGTCCTAGCGGAAACATATCCGCTCGTGCTTTTTCACGAACATATAGAGAGACTGTATACCCCCTGTTAGCGAAATATGCGGCCATACTTTGGCCTCCATTACCAGAACTAATAACCGCTATTTTATTATCATTTAACATATAGAATCCCCCTTATTAAGAAGACCTGCTAAACGCAATTTTTGAATACGTTGTTCTTCTGATAATACCTTTTTTGTAGATACATCATACGCCACACATTTCCCATCAATAACACGGGTACTTAGTATTCCTTTATATGTTTCATTTTTAACAATATGTGGAGCATCTAGAATTCCACGCCTAACACAATCCGCAAGTACTGCTGGATCAAATAATGGGTCACTTGAAACATCTTCATAAAAGTCTTTAATAAATCCTAATAAATATCTTGCTTCATTTAGTAACTCGTGTGTCCTATTTTCAACAACAGGATCTTTTGTACTATCAGCATTACCATGTAGACATGAACGAATTACTCCTCTAACTATTTTTGTACTTTCTATAATAACCTCTGGTGTTGCTGCATGTTCTGCTTCACTGTATCCAACAACATGTATAATATCCGGATGAACTGACATCTGTAACATTGTCGAAGCTGCTAATTGTCCTTTTGCGACAAACAAATCACCAGATAAAAATGGTAATCCTGCTCTAGTTTCCCGATAACAAGTGAATGTGTCATCTTGCAAAGATTCAGTCATTTCAATTTGTGCTAATACTTTCGCTAAGTCCATAGAGAAGCTAAGCGCATTTGGAATATTAAACATATATTGTGATATATAATCCTTAACACCTAGTTTTTTAGCGTGATAAGCACTTAAATACGAAGCAACTACTGATATAACATCATGAGCATCACGTAATCCCCAATGATGTGGTTCATTAATCTCCACAGGGATATTACGCTTCGCATGCCACTCAATAAGAGTATGTGCTTCCTTCATTGATTCTTCTAATGTTCTTGTCCCTCTACCATCTAACTCGTTATACCAAAATAATGGTACGGCACACCATGCATTATCAATAGTATTAGATAATACTTCTGCAAGTGGTAAAACATCTGCCGTTCCACTATAACAACGCATAAGTGGAAAATTTCCACATTTCGAAGCTTCTTTCAGTTCTATAAAGCATTCTTTATTTTTAACTGGTACACCACCAGCGCCATCCATTGATTCATCTCTTTCATCAGGACGAAAGAAAAACTGTTGCGTATTTTGATCAATACCTAAAGAAATCACATCTAATACTTTTGACTCTGAAATAGCTTTTACGCCCATAATAGTTTCTTCAAACGATGGTAACCCAAAATGATGTCGTAATAATGGATATGGCTTTTTCTGCTTTATTCTAGGAATTAATTTTGATTCATATCTTTCCTCATGGACATCCTGTTTTATATTACGTAAATATGAAATACAATCATCAATATCTTCTGTTCCATCAAATATTTTATCAAAGAAACCAAGTTTAGCCACTACTTTTGCGACAGGTGAAGTTCCACCAAACAACCATATTGGTTGTTTATCAAGATTTTCAGATTTCTCTCTTAATTCTTCAATAATTGGAACTACATTTTCTGGTGTCAATCGATATCCTAGACTAACCATATCAATATTGTGTTCTTGTATCAATTCTAGCACTGTATCTACTTTTACTGCTGGTCCAACAAAAAATGTTTCATATCCTAAATCTTCTGCTAAATCTAAAAAATGGGCTACCCCTGCTACATGAACACAATTACCTATAGATGCTCCAAGCAATTTATGTTTATCCATATATTTCTCACTCCTTCCTTAACGATTATCCCATTATCATCCTCCTAAATACTGCATTTCCCTTTCTCCTATTATAACATAACAAGCTTCTATCTGAAAGCGTTTACATTATTGTGCTTTAAAAGGGTGTCTATATAACTAGACACCCAATATTATCGGATACAATAATATGCTAAGACTGTTGTGCTTTGTGTGTTTGGGAAAGAGAAGAAAGTATTCTTCTCTTTTCAATCAAAACATATCTTATACCGCAATAACCACTTTTATTAATTCTTCTCACTTCTTGTTTTAATAAAGATAATACCAATAAATGTTACTAACAATACATACATATAAATATCAATATTTGTTGTATCACTTGTACTTACATTTTTATTCGTATTCTCATTTTCATCTGTTGGAGCAATAGTTTCATCACCACGTATATATACATTAAATACTTTACTAGTCGCTACTGTTTTATTCTCTGTATCACTTTCTAGTCTTCTATACGTAAGTTCTGCCTCTTCATATACATACGCCTCTACAGAGATAGTTTTATCTGGTCCAATATTCTTGAAATTTTCAATATTTACATATACTGGTAATTCTACAATACCTGCAACAGAACTTTCTGACCAAGCTCTAACATTGGCTTTCTCTTTAATTAAATCTTCTAAAGTTCCTGTACTATTTGCTTGTTCAATTTCTTTTACACTTAATTCAATATCATTCGCATCCACATGATATGTTAAACTACTATCAATTACTCGAACATTTATAGTTCCATGCCCACCATTACTTGTTTCAAAACGAATTGCATACACACCCGTAGCAGTCGGCACTTCACTCACCATAGTTACTGGTATTTCTGTAAATGTACTAGTGTCACTTACATCGTATCCTTTAGCATTAGCCAATTCAATGAAGTCTGCAGTCGATACATCCGCTAATTCTATTTCAAAGTCTTCTGCAATAATTACCTCACCATTAACAGGAGCTTCATTTGAAACCAATCCTTTTACCGTTATTGTTTGATTATTTTCACTTTTAAATGTGTAATCATATATTCCAACTTTAGTAGGTAACCCACTTACTAAAGTTACTGGCGAAGGAGTTATAGAAGTAATTCCACTTGCATCATAACCTTTTACAGCAGCTAAATTTACTATATCAGCACTCTCTAACTCTCCTATACTAACAACAAAGTTCTGTGCTGTAATCCCGTCGATAATATGGACAGTTACTGTTTTAGAATCCATATTATTTCCTGTATCAGTCGTTGTAATAGTTACTGTATAATCATTTACAACATTAAAATCTAATCCACCATAATTACTAATACTATTTGTTGTAGCCCCATTATCAACAACACTTATATTAGCATCTTTCATTAATTTTTCATCGTTGACTGTTGAACCAACTAAATAGTATAAATCAGTATTTCCAATAGTTAATGTAGGTGCAGTTGTATCCGTTAAAGTTACTGTAATGTTGTATGATGTTTTATTTCCTGCTTTATCACTTACATATATATTTACTATTGTTTCTGTTGACACTATTGTTTGGTCTAAATCTCCAAAGTTATCTGATTGGATTGTTAAGTCTGAACCACTATCATTATCTGATACACTTATGGTTCCTAATTGACTTAAGATATCTGCTAGTGTCCATCCACTATCTTTGTCTACTTCTAATGTCGCTGTTGTAAACTCTACATCAAAGTCTGGTGCTGTGTTATCTACCATATCTACTCGAATGTTATGTGATGTACTATTTCCACTTGGATCTGTTACATAGATTGTTACTGTGTTTCCAACTGATATTGTTGTTTGATCTAAACTTCCAAAGTTATTTGAATAAATTGTGAAATCTGCTAAGGCATCATTATCTGATGTTGTGATAGTTCCTAACTCTGCTAGTAAATCCGCTAATGTTAGTGTACTTCCACTATTCACTTCTAACTCTACACTATTCTTTTCTACTGTAAATGTTGGATCTGTTGTATCTACCATATCCACATTGATTGTTTGTAATACACTACTATTTCCATTTGGGTCTGTTACATAGATTGTAACTTCATTATCTTCTGATTTTGTGGTTTGGTCTAAACTTCCAAAATCATCTGAATAGATTGTGAAATCTGCAGCACTATCGTTATCTGTTGCTTCGATAGTTCCTAATTGATCTAGGATATCCGCTAATGTATACCCA
>JBKEBJ010000113.1:0-8431 GCA_047973105.1 Coprobacillaceae bacterium
TCATTTGACCTATATATAATATGAACAATTTATCATCATTTTAACACTTAAATTTAATATATATTTTATATTTATATCCGTATTAAACAGATGTCGTCTTTTGTCACTATTATAGCACAAACTTTTCATTACAATTCTTAAGAATATATTAAAAAATAAGTAGCGATAATATTTTTTTCGCTACTTATTAATCATTGACCAATTTTACTTAATGACTGCCCAAAAAATGTTTCTGGATTTAAAGCCATATTATCTTTTTCTAAAATAAAATGTAGATGATTTTTTAAATCTGATTCATATACATTTTCACCACTAGTACCAATAACATCACCTTGTTTAACTTTAGCGTCTTTTTCGACAGTTACTTCTTTTAATGATTGGTAAGTAGTCGTAACACCATTATCATTTTTAATTGTTACAACCCATCCTAATAAAGGATCATTTGTTTTTTTAGTTACGGTTCCACTCATCGCAGCTACAACTTCAAATCCCTCTCCATTTTTAGAGAAGTCTACCCCTAAGTTTGGACGATACACACCTTCAAAATACACCATTGCATTTTCTAATTTCGCATCATCATAACTTGGATCGTAGAAATAACGAACTATTTCTATGTCATCACTTACAGGTTTTATTAAAGTTTCATCTGCTGCAGTTTCTTGTTCTTTTGGAGTTTCTTCTTCTTTTTCATCCACTTTAACAACAGGAACATCTTCAAATGAACTAGATTGTTGAATAACTAATTGAATTACAGCTATTCCAATTAAAAATAACATCGCAATACTTGTAAATACTATTACTTTTCGATTTTTGAATATAAAGTCTTTCATTATCTCACCTCAAAACTAGTATGACCACTAGTTTTGAGATTATACTCAATTATTTACGATTTCTACATCGGTATAATAGTGATGTAAAATATCTTTATAACTCGAACCTTCTAGCGCCATTCCTTGGGCACCATATTGAGACATTCCGACACCATGTCCACTCCCAGTTGTGGTAAAAGTATATGTGTCTGCATCAACATCAATTGTAAAGCTACTAGACGCTAATCCTAGTTTTTCACGTACCTCACGACCTGTGAATTCTTGACCATCAATAGTTAGTTTTTCAACACGTCCACTTTTTTTATAAGAAGCAATATGAAAATCTAATGTATTACATGAAAATGCTTCTTTCAACTCCGCTGATGTAAAGGTTTTTGTTCTTGTGTAATTCGTATCCACATTAGCGTCCCAAGGACTTTCTACAGATTGTAAGTATGGAACTGCTTCCCCTAAAAAATAATCATTACAATTTTCTGTATAGCCATTAGAACTAG
This sequence comes from Coprobacillaceae bacterium, assembly GCA_047973105.1. Classification (GTDB taxonomy): domain Bacteria; phylum Bacillota_I; class Bacilli_A; order Erysipelotrichales; family Coprobacillaceae; genus CAKVJS01. The sequence goes on from JBKEBJ010000113.1 coordinate 1,325, forward strand.
AAAAGAATAAAACAGAAACATAATCTCCTTGATACTTCATTACTTCTCCTTTAGTTTCCGTAATTGCTTGTTGAATTTTTGATTTTTTTTCTTCATATTCATCTTGCCAGTTTTCACGCATTTTTTCATCTGATAAATATACTTGCGTATTAGTTGTATTATCTACTGATAATCCTCTTTTATATACAAATGTTCGACTTGCGACCACTTGTGCCTTTAATGCTTCTAACTCAAAACTAGCTGGCATTTCTCCAGCTACAACACCTAATAAATATGTATCTAAATCGACTTGTTCAACTACTTCATTAACACTTACTGAAACCATAACTGGTGGTTCTTCTTGTTTTTTTACTTCCTCTTGTTTAATTTTTGGTTCTTCTTTACTAGTATTTACCTTTGAAGAATAACTAAACAAAAAAACAGAAAAAACTGCAACAACTATTCCTAATTTAACATATATTTCTTTCATCGTTCTCTACCTCATATAACTATATGAAAGAAAAATAAATTTATGTTAAAATTGTACCGTCATAAATTCAAATACAAAAGATGCGAAAAGATAACCTAAACTAATTGATGCAATGAAATAAAAAGCATAAAACTCTTTGATTTTTGTTTTTTTAACTACTCCATCAAAGTTAAAGCATGTTAACCCATACATGGCGATTCCTATCGATATAATATAGATACATAATTTAATTATTTGATATGTCATAATAATTCCTCCTACTTTAATAACAATATTTGAAAATATAATGAATTTCTTATATCTGTCATGTTATACTAATGATATTACAACAAGGAGGATTTCACAATGGAATATTATGATTTACCACAAACAAACTTAAAAGCATCTAAGATAGCTTTAGGTTGTATGCGTATTGCTTCTAAAAGTGTTGAAGAAGTAGAGGAATTAGTTTTAACAGCATTAGATGCAGGTGTTAATTTTTTCGATCACGCTGATATCTATGGTGGCGGAAAATCAGAAGAACTGTTTGGAGAAGTTTTACAAAAACATCCAGAGCTTCGTCAAAAAATGATTATTCAAACAAAGTGTGCTATTGTGCCAGGTAAACGCTTTGATTTTTCTAAAGAATATATTCTAGAAAGTGTCGATGGTTCTTTAGCTCGTTTACAAACTGAATATATTGATATTTTATTATTACATCGTCCAGATGCATTAATGGACCCAAAGGAAGTTGCTGAAGCATTTGATACATTACATGCGCAAGGAAAAGTAAAATATTTTGGTGTTTCTAACCAAACACCTTATCAAATAGAATTACTAAAAAAATATTGTAAACAGCCAATTATCATCAACCAATTACAATTTGGTCCAGCCCATGCAGGGATGATTGATAGTGGTATCTTTGCGAATATGAATTGTAATGAAGGAATTGATCGTGATGGTGGAATCTTAGACTATTGTCGCTTACATGATATTACAATCCAAGCTTGGTCTACCATTCGTGCTGATTTATCAAGTGATACATTCATTGATAACCCTGATTATCCTAAATTAAATACTGTATTAGAATCTTTAGCTAATAAATATAGTGTTTCCAAAGTTGCGATAGTATCTGCTTGGATTTTACGTCATCCAGCTGGTATTCAACCAATTGCTGGTACTACGAGTGTTAAAAATCTTTTAGATACAATAGCTGCTGTTGATGTTACATTAACTCGTGACGAATGGTACGCTGTTTATACTGCTGAGGATAAACCTTTACCATAATGAGAATCGAACTTAGAGAGTATACACTCGATGACGCTAAGGCTTTATCTGCAATGGCTAATGATTATGATGTATCAAAAAGTCTACGCGACATCTTTCCTTACCCTTACACAGAGGAAGATGCAACTAAATTCTTAGAATTTGTAACTAAACTTCCTCCAGAAAGTGGGATTGAATTCGCAATTATGGTTGATGGTGAATTCGCTGGAGCTATTGGTATGACTTTTTCAACAGATATATATCGAAAAACTGCTGAGATAGGCTATTGGTTAGGTAAACCTTATTGGCAACGTGGAATTATTGGAAATGCAATTAAAATGATCTGCACATATACATTTGAAAACTTTCCCATCCATAAGATCACAGCTGAAGTATTCGCAAATAATATTGCTAGTCAAAAAGCTCTAGAAAAAAATGGTTTTGTTTTAGAAGGAACTTGTAAGGAACATGTTTTTAAAGAAGAACAGTATTATGACGTAAAACTATATGGTATATGTAAATAAAATATAGAATAAATATCACCCAATGCAATATATTAGTATTGGGTGATTATTATGGAATCAAGTACAAGTACTAATTCAAGTTCAACAACACAAATTGTTGAACAATTAAAATTAGGGATTTATAACCAATTATATGCTGCATCCATGTATCGAGAAATAGCTAAAATGACAGATAATATAGAAGAAAAAACTTTTCTACTTAATTTCGCTGTTTCTTTAGAGAATAATGTTAGCTATATGGATCGTTATTACCAATTCCTAATGACCTCTAGTTATAATCCACTTATAGAACAACCTAAAATTACAGGTAGTTACCAAGATATGTTATTACACATGGTGAAATATGAGGGAGAATCTCACTATGGTTTCACAGCTGCTGCCTATGATCCATTAGCACCTGATGAATATCACAACATGATGGAATATATTTTAGGAACTTCAAATACTAGAGCACTTCTACTATTATATATGTATCTGCATAATGGAAGTTAAAATTTTAGAATTAGGAAATGAAGCTATATCAGAAACACCTTTTTGTGTAACTGTTACTAGCTTCTTTTTCTGTACAGTATAAATTACTCACTATTACCAATAATATATATCGAATAACTAAAGATAAAAAGTAAAATATAAAACATTAGAAAATCTTTAGAAATTCTTCCATAAAATTTAACTGTATTATATATTGTAATACAGTTATAAGTGTGCTAAGATATAACTGTATTAGTCAAAACAATACAGTTAATTGACATGTAAGGAGGAAGTATATGAAAATATTAGAAGTTAAAAATGTCTCTAAGATTTATGGTAAAGGAGATAATAAGCTAAAAGCTTTAGACAATGTTTCTTTTTCTATTGAACAAGGTGAGTTCATCGCAATTGTTGGGGCAAGTGGTAGTGGAAAATCAACATTGTTGCATATTCTTGGGGGCGTTGATTATCCGACTACAGGTAAAGTATTTATTAAAGATAAAGATATCTATACATTAAATGAAAATGATTTAGCTATCTTTAGACGCCGTGAGATTGGTTTGATTTATCAATTTTATAACTTAATTCCTGTATTAAATGTTAAAGAAAATATTACATTACCTATTCTTCTAGATCATAAAAAGGTGAAACAGGAAGATTTAGATAACCTAATTAATACCCTTGGATTACAAACTCGTTTAGACCATTTACCAAATCAATTATCTGGTGGTCAACAACAACGTGTATCTATCGCAAGAGCTTTAATTAATAATCCAGCAATTGTCCTGGCAGATGAACCAACTGGTAATTTAGACAGTAAAAATAGTGAAGATATTATTGCTTTATTGAAACGTGCAAATAAAACATATAATCAAACTATCATTATTATTACTCATGATTTAGAAATCGCTAGACAAGCAGATCGAGTTATTACAATTAAAGATGGTAATATAGTTGATGATTACTATAATAACAAAGGGGTGTAATACTATGAATATTGTAAATACCCTAACAAAAAAACACATGCAAAAAAATAAGAGACGAACGATTGTTACTATCTTAGGAATTATTATTTCTGTTGCTATGTTTACTGCAGTAACAACATTCGCTACTTCATTTATGAAAATGATGCAGAATGAATTTAATGAAATATATGGAGATTGGCATGTTTCTTATAATAATCTTGATCAAGATGATATAGATATATTAAAAAAAGATAATAATAATGAAAAAGTTATTCCTTTATATCATTTAAATACAGTATCTCTTCCTAGTGAAGAAAATGAGGAATATCCACCTACCTTTTCTATTAATAGTTTAGATCAAGAAGGTTTTAAAAATAGTATTGTTTTAGAAAAAGGTGAATATCCAAAAAATGACAGTGAAATCACATTAGATCATTATTATCTAAAAGCATACAATATCAAGGTTGAAGTTGGTGAAACTATTACCTTTTCAACTGATGAAGGTGATGTAACATATACTGTTGTTGGTTTTGTTGAACAAGCTAAGTTACGTGGGACTTATGAGTCTTCATTAGCTTTCACTTATACAACGACACAATCTATTGAAAAAAGTGAATCTTTAAAAGCATTTGTTACACTTTCTTCCGTATCTAATAGTATCTATGATGATAGTGAAGAAGTTGCTCAAGATTTAGGACTAACAAATGATGATATTAGTTATAACAATAATCTTGTTTACTACGGTGTAAGTAGTAATGATGACTTCTTATCCGCATTATATATGATTATATTTATTATCATGGGGATTATTATGATTGGGTCAATCATGTTAATTTACAATGCTTTCGCTATCTCTTTAAGTGAACGTAGTAAAAACTTAGGAATGTTATCTAGTATTGGTGCAACAAAGAACCAAAAACGTAGTTCTGTTTTCTATGAAGGATTTGTATTAGGAATTATTTCTATTCCTTTAGGAGTCTTAGTTGGTATTGGTGGTTTAGCGATTACCTTTGCAGGTATTAATCCAATTATTAAGAGACTCTCTGGATCGGAAGGTTTCCCTCTTACTATTTCTTTTATTGGAATTGCTTTAGCAGTTGGTTTCGCCATTATTACTATATTTATCTCTACCTATATTCCTGCTAGAAGAGCTAGTAAAATTTCACCAATTGAAGCTTTACGTTCTACACATGATATTAAAATATCAAATAAGTCTGTTAAAACAAGTCGTCTAACAAAGAAATTATTTGGTTTTGAAGGAGAGTTAGCTTTAAAGAATTTAAAACGTAATAAAAAAAGATATTATGTTACAGTTATATCATTAATTGTTAGTGTTATTCTATTTTTATCTGTATCAGGATTTACTTATTATTTCCAAGAAGCCTTTGATATAACATCAGAAACTTCAAACTATGATGCATCTATCGATGCATATAATGAAGATATTCCAAGTGAATTTACAAAAGTAAAAAATGTAGATGAAATCTCTATGGTTAAACAACAAACATTATATCTAAAAATTCCAATTGGAGAAATCGATGATAGTTTACGTGATTTCTTAGAGGAAGACGATCGGGTTTTAGAAAAGTATTTCTATGTTTTTGCGAACATTAAAACATACGATGATGCGTATATGAAAGAGTACTGTCAAAAAAATGATATTGATCCAGATTCTGTAATAATCAACAAAACTAATGTTATTCCAGCAAATCGTAAGTTTAAAGACACCTCTATCTTTAAAGATAATAGTGCATCTAAAAAACTAACATATGAAGCATATGATGAACAAACTGATGAAGCTAAAGACAAAGTACTTTCTCTAAGTAATATTGTGTATACTAATGATTTACCATTAGGTTCTAATCAACCATATTCCCCTGATACTTTAGAAATTATTGTTCCAGAAAATGTTTATAATGAATTGTTCCCTGAACATCAATCACAATCCACAGTATACTACAACACTTCTAATAACGATTCTTTTGATAAAGAAATCACTGATATTATGGATCAATATGAGGATTTAGATATCTTCTATTACAATCTTCAAAAAGAAGTTGCTTCAATCAATCAAGTATTATTCATTGTTAATGTATTTGCTTATGGATTCATCGCTTTAATTTCATTAATTAGTATCGCTAATATCTTCAATACAATTACAACTAGTGTATCACTACGTACTAAAGAATTTGCGATGTTAAAATCTATTGGTATGACGCCAAAAGCATTCAATAAAATGATTTACTTTGAAAGTATCTTCTATGGATTACACACTATTCTATTTAGTATTCCAATTAGTGTTGCTATTATGTATTGGATGCATAAAAGCTTAAGTGGTGTATTCATTACCAACTTTAGTGTTCCAATTATAAATATTGTTATCGCAATCATTGCTGTCTTTATGATTGTTGGAGTTACTTTACTATTCTCTACTAATAAAATTCGTAAACAAAATATTATTGATGGATTACGTACAGAGAACATATAAAATATATGTTCTCTTTTCTTTGCGAGATACATAATTCATGTTATAATGTTCGACAGAATAGGAGGTATTTATATGTGGAAAGAATTTAAAGAATTTGCTTTTAGAGGCAATGTTGTTGATTTATCTGTTGCTGTTATTATGGGAGCTGCTTTTAACCAGATTGTTACTTCTATTGTTAATGATTTAATTATGCCAATTGTATCTATATTAACTGGTGGTATTGATTTTGAAAATTTGAAATATGTTATTAAAGCTGGTGATCCAGCTAACAATATAGCGGATGTAACATTAAATTATGGCAGTTTAATTCAAAACACTGTTAATTTTTTCTTAATTGCATTCTGTATATTCATAATGATTAAAGCCATTAATAAATTTAGAAGTAAAGAGGAATCTAAACCTGTTGAAAAATCTCCAACAAGTGAAGAGTTATTAACTGAAATTAGAGATTTATTAAAAGATAAATAATACATAAAAAGCCATCTTAAAAGATGGTTTTTCTACACAAAAAAACCGAACACTAATGTTCGGAATATGTATTACTTGGTGACCCGTACGGGATTCGAACCCGTGAATGCATGCGTGAAAGGCATGTGAGTTAACCGTTTCTCCAACGGGCCATGGCGCTTGAAGTAGGACTCGAACCTACGACCGATCGGTTAACAGCCGATTGCTCTACCAACTGAGCTATTCAAGCAATGGAGCGGGTGATGGGAATCGAACCCACGTAATCAGCTTGGAAGGCTGGAGTTCTACCATTGAACTACACCCGCATTACATATTTAACTGGTGCCCAGGGCCGGAATCGAACCGGCACGGATTTTAAGGTCCGCTGGATTTTAAGTCCTGTGCGTCTACCAGTTTCGCCACCTGGGCAACTATGTAGTATATGCATCATCTCTATAAAAATGGTGACCCGCAGGCGACTCGAACGCCTGACCCTCT
>JBKEBJ010000141.1:0-4479 GCA_047973105.1 Coprobacillaceae bacterium
TTCCTTCAGATTCCATCTCACGATGGACACCCTTGATATTGGCTAGTGGTTGGCAGTTGCGACATCACCCCCACAGTGGACTTTCACCACCTAGATATATGCCATGCCTGGCGTACATATATAATAAGACAGAAAATTATAATTTTCTGTCTTATTTATTTGGTTCAGATGTCCAGTCTTTTAGTAGGGTATCTGATTTATATATATGTTTAACACCATTAGCTGCTTTATGAACATTAATATCTTCATCTGGATAATAACAAGTATCTTCGCTTTCTATAGTCCCGATATCCAAGATTACTAATGGCTCTTGATTAGGATTATAAAATGTATGGGCAATGTTTTTACCACTAGGCTTAGCTATAAAATTACCTGCACTAATCTTTTTTTCTTGATTATTCAATCTCAAAACCCCATTACCAGAAATAATGAAAAAGAATTCTTCTTGTTGAGAATGACTATGATACTTTGTGCTATATGTTTGTGAAGATACAATATCAAGATTTACATATATTTTTTCACTACCAACAAATTTTCCTATTTCTTTTGTTGTAAGACCGACATCTTCCCATATGAATTCTTTTGGAATTTGATTGATATCTCCTATATATTTCATAATTTCCTCCTTTTTTTGATTATAACACATGAAAATAAAGGATTACATTTTTTGTTTTCGTTTATTTTATATGATATATGTTCATACTAGACAGTAGGTGAGGATATGTCAAATAGTAAAAAAGAAAATATAATTGTATTTGGAGGCACGTTTAACCCTCCAACACTAGCACATTTACATTTAGCGACTATAGCTAAAGAGTTTGTTAAAGCTAAGAAGTGTATTTTTTTGCCTGTAGGCGATGATTATAATAAAAAGGATATCATAAGCGCTTCTCATCGTTTAAACATGTTAGAGGCGCTAATTTTAAATGAAGAAGGATTTGATATAGAACGTTTTGAAACAAAACAAAAAACATTTACAACTACATATGAGAGTTTATCTTATATAAAAAATAAATATGGAACAGATACTAATTACTATTTTATGATGGGATCTGATAATTTGGAAAAGATATCTGATTGGAAAAACATTCATAATTTATTAGAAGAATTTCATTTGTTAATAATTAAAAGAGCAGATATGAATAGTGATAACATAATAAAAAAAGATGCTTTTTTTAAAAGATATAAATCAAAAATAATGACAATAAATATTGATAATGATGTAATAGAACACATTAGTTCCTCATTAGTACGAGAAATGTCTATACTAGAAGAAACAAGAATGTTTTTAAAACCAAGTGTTTTTGAATATATAAAGGAACATAAATTGTATGATTTCAAAGATTATGATGCAGTATAAATATGAGGAGGTATATTAATGATTACAAACCAACAAGTAAATAACTTAGTCGCTATGTTAGATGGGTATATTGAACAAGGTGGACATCATCTAAATGTAAATGTTTTTACACAGGAAAAACTATAAGATGCTCAAAAACACCCAGAAAAATATCCTCAATTAACAGTTCGAGTATCTGGATATGCAGTGAATTTTGTCAAGCTTACTAAAGAACAACAAGACGATGTAATAAAAAGAACATTTCATAGTATAAGATAGTGGTAAATTACTACTATCTTTTATTATTTACTTATTTTAAAACAAGGATTATACTATACTTAGTTAGAAAAGGAGATAAGATAATGGCCAGATTAGATACTAATACAATAAATGTATATTCGACAATACATTTAGAAAATTTAAAAAATACAACAATATTTGTAGTTGATATGATTAACGGTTTTTGTAAAGAAGGAGCAATGTCAGATAATAATATAATGGACATTATTCCGAATATAACAAAACTATTGACGAAATATGCTAAAAAAAATCAATTTCCTTACTTTTTTGTTGATTCTCATGAAGAATCGGCAATTGAGTTTAATAGTTTTCCAAAGCATTGTATCAAAGATACTTATGAATCTGAAATTGTTTCAGAATTAGTTTCATTTGTAAATAACGATTATATTATTTATAAAAATTCGACAAATGGTTTTCATGAGTTAAATGAATATTTAGATAATCTTAAAAAGGATAATACTAAAAACATTATTATTACAGGGTGTTGCACAGATATTTGCGTTATGCAATTTACATTAACATTAAAAACCTGGCTAAACGCAAATGATATGGATATTGATGTTATCATCCCATTAGACTGTGTTGATACTTATGACTCAGGAGATGAATATCATCCAGCCAATAAATTTAATATGATGGCTATTACGTTAATGGAACAGGCAGGAGTAAAAATTTATCGTAGTATTACATAAAAGGGGGAGGCAATGATAATGCAACAACAATCACTATTTGACGACAGAGAAACAAATGTACCTTTAGCCACTAAATTACGTCCTACTTCATTGGAAGAATATGTTGGTCAAGAACATTTATTAGGAGAAGGCAAATTACTGCGTCAATTAATTGATCAAAATCAAGTTACATCAATGATTTTCTGGGGACCACCAGGTGTTGGAAAAACTACATTAGCTTATATTATCGCAATGGCTACTAAAGCACATTACATTGATTTTAGTGCTGTCACTAGTGGTATAAAAGAAATTAAAGCAGTTATGAGTAAAGCAGAGTTTGAACGCCAAATGGGTAAAAAAACTATTGTATTTATTGACGAAATCCATCGTTTTAATAAAGCACAACAAGATGCTTTTTTACCATATGTAGAAAAAGGGAGTATTATTTTAATAGGGGCTACAACTGAAAACCCTTCATTTGAATTAAATTCCGCATTACTATCAAGATGTAAGGTTTTTGTTTTAAATCCTTTAACAAAAGAAAATATTGTTACATTATTAACTTACGCTATTGATAGCGAAAAGGGACTACAATCTTTTAATGTAGTAATGGAAAAAGAAATGATTGAAATGATTGCTGGATTTTCTAATGGTGATGCAAGAGTAGCACTAAACACCTTAGAAATGGTTGTTTTAAACAGTAAAAAAGAAGCTGATAAAACAATAGTAACTAAAGAAATCATTGAACAATGTACAAGCAAGAAATCATTACTATATGATAAAGATGGTGAAGAACATTACAATATCATTTCTGCCTTACATAAATCGATGCGTAACAGTGATGTAGATGCATCAATATATTGGCTAGCCAGAATGTTAGAAGCTGGTGAAAATCCTTTATATGTTGCTAGAAGAATTGTCCGTTTCGCTAGTGAAGATATAGGTATGGCCGATAGTCGAGCATTAGAAATTAGTGTTGCTGCATATCAAGCCTGTCATTATTTAGGAATGCCAGAATGTAATGTTCATTTAACACATGCTGTAACGTATTTAGCTTTAGCACCAAAATCAAATGCTTTATATATGGCATATGGGAAAGCAAAAAAAGATGCTAATGAAACACTTGCGGATCCTGTTCCATTGCAAATTCGAAATGCTCCAACTAAATTAATGAAGGAGCTAAATTATGGGGAAGGGTATGAATATGCCCACGATACAGATGCCAAGTTAACAACAATGGGAGATAAGTCTAGTATTGAAAAATCAGAAAATAGTATTTAACCAATATATCGTCATTATAATACATTTTGCGATATTTGTTATCAATTATGGTAAATTAATATTGAAATAACTATATTATAGTGATATTATATATTGCTATATACCAATATATTTTTTATTAGAAAGAAAGGAGAAAATATGTTTAATCGAAAACTATTTAAAGAAAAAGCGAAAAATATATATCAAAAACATGCAATTAGTGCAATCATTGCAGGAATAATACTATGGTTTGTTTCTGGATCATCTATGCCGAATCAAATATCATTTGATTATAGAATCACTTTTAATTTCTTTGACATTATATTTTCTGATAATATTTCAATAAATTTTGGTAATCCATTCTTGAATAATTTATCATACAGTATCTTAGTGATAGTAGTCATAGCAATTGTTCTGCATATTATCCTTACTCCAATGGCTAGTATAATCTAGTATAATTATGAAATACTATAAAGATTTATCTCTTGATATTTCATCTCCAGATATATTTTATGTATTAAAAAATAAGTTACTAATAAAAGTCATTATCATTAATGTAATATCTTTATTTGTGATATTGATAGGGTTTATTGCATTTATAATTCCAGGTATTTATTTAGCATACTCTTGGAGATACGTAGGCTTAATCACTCTTGAAAATCCAACACTATATATATGTACCTCTTTATATTTTATATATATAACTTCGCATAATATATCTTATGTTATAAATAATATGCATTTTAATAACAAAAACAGGCATAAGCATGCGCTCATGCCCATTTTTAGGCGCTTTAAATATTTATGGGGTGACACCTATCCTTTAAAAATATATGGGGTCACCTTTTTTTGTGCTTTAAATTGTATGGGGTCTTACGATATTAAAACTCCTTCCGTGCTATAGTTTAA
>JBKEBJ010000152.1:0-3781 GCA_047973105.1 Coprobacillaceae bacterium
ACGATTCATAACTGGTCAATGGTAATGAATCAGTTACTGATCAACGATAAAATCGCTGAACGTATCCGCAAATATTCTGCCTTCTAAAAACTACTTACACACTTTTCTTGACAAACCCACATAAAAAATGTTTGGTATTTATTATAATTCAATTAGTTACTATTCTTTTTCTCTTCTTCTTCTAATTACTACTAATCCTAGAAATGATAATCCTAATAATGCATATAATATTGTTGTATTTGTTATATCACTAGTATTTACCATACTTCCGCTTACTGTATCTCCACCACTAACTGATGCGTTAGATGATGCATTATTTGGTGCAACATTTACTGTTAATGGTGTATAAACTCTTGCTCCACTTACAAATTCTATTTCGACATTATAGGTTCCATTAGCTAATGTTTTTAAATAGTTTTCGTTTAATGTTACAACTGTACTACCATTAGTTACAGTATAATTACTTGAAGATAGCGCTTTTCCATTTACATATACAGAACTAAACTTCTCAACTGGTGCATCTATTTTTGTATACACAGTTCCTTTTCCTATAAATGTTTTAAATCCTTCAATAACAACAAAGTTTCTTTCATCTAGTTGTTTTTGTGCTTCTTCTAGTTTATCTTTAAGTTCTTCTTTTTTATCACCATCTGGTAGTTTATTAACTAAATCTTCTGCATTATCAATATCTTCTTGTGTTATATCATCTTTGATTTCACCACTTCCATCTGGTTTGAATAAATCATCTACTGCTTTCTCTGCTTCTCTTTCATTAAATTGATTTTGAGCATCTTCTAAGTTATCTTTAATTCATTTTTTAAATCACTTTCTGGTAATTGATTAATAATATTTTTAGATTCATCTAAATCTGCTTGTGTCACTGTATCTTTAATCTTTCCATTATCATCAACTAGACCATCTATTGGCATATATTTCACTGAATTATCTTCTGGGTTATATACTATATTTCCAGGGTATGTTACATCAGTACCATTATCTGTAACAATACTTCCTTCAGGTAATACAATATTTCCATCTGTATCTGGTAATGGTATACTAGCAGTTTTATCTGATGGCACAGTGATTGTTCTATCATTTGATGTTACATTACCATCATTATCTACTTCTCCACCTTCAGGTAAATATGTTTTATCCCCATCATTATTTGTTACTATTGTTCCTGATGATAGTTCCATTTCTCCTGTAGCTATTTCTAATGCCCCTTCTCCACCTGTTGGTATTTCAACAACTGTCTGGTTTCCACCAACAACAACTTCTACCAATCCTGTGTTTTCGTTAACTACTGCTGTATTTTTTTCAATCGTTACTTTTCCTGTAGTTGTGATTTTTGTATCTGTAATGATAGCTTCTTCATCAAATTCATACACAGTATCCGTTGTGATATATTTCCCTCCACTTGGTAATGTTACTACACCAGTTACTGGATCTACATTAGATGGTACTGCGCCAACAATTAAATTACCAACACTATCCATCAACCCACCTTCTACTAAATCTAAATATGTAGCCATAGCTATTTGTGGGTTACCTTCATCATCAATGTATGATACACCCATAGCATATTTTATTCCACTATTTGCAGTAAGAGCATAGAATCCAATTGAACTATCCCATGACATAAATCCTGCTGTTCTTTGTACTCTAATTACCATACTTCCTGTTTCCCTACCTGCTGAGAAATAAACATATGTTAAATTGCTTAAAGTTCCACCAGTAGCTTTAGTCGCTGATAAAGTTCTTAATGCTGTAAAGCCATTTAAGTCAAGACTATCGATATTTGTAAAATCATATCTCAATGTTACATTCTTACTTTTTGAAGCAGTAGAAATATTGATTGTATCAACATTAGTATTCGCACAACTTAATACTGTTAAGTTGTCCATTTTAGATACGTCCAAAGTACTGATATTATTATTTGCACAATGTAAACTTGTTAAATTTGTTAAGTTTGTAACATCTAATACTTCAATTTGATTATTATAACAATGTAAGTTAGTTAAATTAGTAAGGTCTGATACGTTTAACACACTAATTTTATTATCATAACAATCTAATGATGTTAAACTCGTCAAATTTGTAACATCTAATACTTTAATTTGATTATTAGCAACATGTAACATAGTTAGGTTTGTTGCAGCACTTACATCCAATACTTCAATTTTATTATTGTAACATTGGATTCCAGTTAATTCTGTTAAACCAGAGATATCTAAAACTATTAATGTATTATTATAACAATTTAATGTTTTAAGTTTCGTTAAAGCTGTTAAATTCAATTCACTAATTTGGTTCCCTTGACAGCTTAATACAAGTAAATCTGTAAAGAATTGAATACCTTCAAGCGAAGTAATATTCGAATTAAGAACATGTATTCCAGTCCTTGTATTAATTTTCGTTATATCTGCACTATTCAACTTGTAATTTTCATCATATGTTGTTAACCCTAAAACTGTCTCAGCTACATATTTTCTAAAATTAATATCTGGAAAAGCATCACCTAATTTCGTTTGATCAGTAACTAACGCACTTACTTTTGCTTGTAAATTACTTTTCTCTTTTCTAACTGATGTATCCTCAACTCCCATTATATCATTAAGTAAAGTTTCTGTATCTTTCTCTTCATTACTTTCTATCACTTCATTTTCTACCTGAGTTTCTTCTGAATTAAGTTCAGATACTGTATAGTTTTCTTTACTTTCTTCTAAATCTTCTGCTTTTACAATGCTAGGAGTTGTTAGTCCTACTACCAATCCCCCTGCAAGCAGACTAATTAATATTTTTGATTTCATTTTATTTCACCATATTATTTCTTTCCACTATTTTTTATTATTATATTCGCTTATTAAAAATCTAAATCGTATATAATCTTATATCCATTAAGGTGATATATAGTTACTTTAACCTTGCTACTAAACTCTCCTTTAATTTTAAGATCTTTTGGTATTATGTATTCTTTACCTTGATATTCCACAAATGATTTTTCATAATCAATTTTTGATAGTTCATCATTAACTACTAACTGTAAGTAACCGTTCTCACTGAAACCTCTTACTAGTTCTGGCGCGTACGTATCTATATTACTAATTTTGAAAAAAGTTTTAGATTCTTTTGTGATGATTGTATATATTCCATTTTCACTTACTTGTACAAGTATATCTTTATCATGTTTCTCAAAAGATAATTCTTCATCATTAAATAGAATTTTAATATCTTCTTTTATTACATCCTTTTTCAAATCAATATGTATATCTATGTTTGTTCGCATAGGAAAGCCAAGATACGTTATATCATATATATATGGGTGTTCTTTTGACTTATTAAACATTCCTAAATCCTCAATAATAGGAGTATTTATTTCTGCTTCGCCATCTACAAATGGATTTTGAAATACATTTACTGCTACTATTATTGTACTTACACATACTATAGTTGTTATGATTATGGCTAACTTATTTGATAAAACTTGTAATAAGTTTCCAGCTGGTACATTATTTCCTGTATGGTATGCATTATGATCGTATTGTAGATTCTGTTTATTACATACATCTTCTCGATACTCATTTAAAATAAGTCCTAGCAATGGTAATATAGATGTGCTATACAATTTCATATTATTTTAGCTTTGATAGTCATTCACTTGCAACTCCAGATTTTTTCTACCAGCATGTAAACGTGACCTTACGGATCCTATTGGATAATTCAAGGTTTCAGCAATTTCTGTCGTCTTGAATTCTTCTAAATAATAAAGAATAATGACTTC
>JBKEBJ010000211.1:0-5185 GCA_047973105.1 Coprobacillaceae bacterium
TAAGGCTCAAAATGTTCATAAATACGTTGATGTTATTGAAAGATTTCCTATATCTTTACAGAATAAAATCAATAGAGGATATGGGTGTAATAAAAAATATTTAATGAACCTTGTCAAAAAGGGTGCCATGGTTTTAGTTTCGTTTTAGATGAATCAATACTAGAGATATTTAATAATATTGAATCATTAATTAGTAGTGAGATACATAGCTATAAGAAATAAGTGTAAAAAAATGATTTATTAAGAATAAATAAATCAAGAATTGACCTGAAATGACAAAATGAAATCGTTATAGTATAATAGTAGAAACAGATGAATTATAATATTTCTGATGTTTCTACTATTATTTTTGTGATATATCTATATAATGAAACATAAAGTAAGTAAAGGGTGTTGTAAAATGAAAATTGATAGACAATATATACCAGGTGCAAGAATTTATAAAACATTTATTGCGGTTATGATATCATTGTTATTGAGCCGTTATGTTTTCCATGCATCAGGTTTTTATATGACTGTAGCTGTTATTTTGGCTATGAAAGATAGTCCTGAAAAAACGAAAACATACGGGAGAAATCGTATTTTAGGAACGATTATTGGTGGGGTTATTGGATATTTCATATTATTATTTATTAGACAAACACAAATAGAAGCTGATTCTTTTGCGATGCTTTTAATGAATGGAATTAGTATTTTCTTGTTATTGTGGCTTTCTAAATTATTAAAAACAGGAGAGTCTATGGCAGCCATGGGGTGTGTAGTACTATTCTCTATTACGTTAATTAGATTTGATGAACCAATTCTTTCTTATGTAACAGATCGTGTTATTGAAACGGCGATGGGTGTAGTTATTTCGATGATAATTAATGATATTGATCTTAGACGAACAGCGAGAAAAATGAGACTAAAGAAAGCTATCGCTGAAGCCAATAAGCTGGAAGAAAAGGAAATAGAGGATAAATAACTATTTAAGGTATAGCATATTGTTATACTTTTTTTTATACAAAATATTGACACATAATAAATTACATGATATTCTATATCTGTAATAGATATATCAATTATAGATATAACGATAATTGATATGAAAAGAGGAGGGTTAAAATGCCAAAAAATGATACGTTTGAAACAGAACAATTAACAGATTCAGCTTATTATATTTTATTAGCACTACTAGAAGCACGTCATGGCTATGCAATCATGAAGTATATTGAAGAATTAACGGATGGAGATATGGTTATCGGAGCTGCAACAATGTATACATTGTTAAAGAAAATGGTTAAGACAGAATATATTAATCAAACTGGAACAAGTGCTCGAACAAAGGAGTATAGGATTAGTGAAAAAGGAATTGGAATTTTAAAGAATGATATTGTTCGAAGAGAAAAGATGGTAAATGACGGAAAGTTAGTTTTTAAAGAAGGGGGATATTAAAGTGAAAGATCATAAAAAAATCATGTGTGGAGGATTAGCCTTTGCGGATAAAGAAGACATGGAAATGTTACATCGATATGCTTTAGATGGTTGGGTATTTAAAGAGTTTAAAGGATTACATTATCATTTATACAAAGAGGCACCATTAGATATTATTTTTGATTATGATATTATTGATGTTTCTAAAGAAGAAGAAGGAGAATATTTGGAATTGTTAGCCAATCAAGGTTGGCATGTAATTCCTACTAGTAAAGGAAATAAAGGAACTTATTTTTTCTGGGCAAATAGTGGAACACCAAGAATCCACACGGATCGAGATATTGAAGCACAACGATATAATCCGATATATAAACAATCAGTTATTGGATTGGTGTTAGGTATCGTTGGAATTATAGCAAGTATCTTCTTATTATCCGGATTGCCACAAGGAATAGTTGCTTGTATATCTGGTGGAATGATTGGTGGAGCAGGGATGTTATTTCTTGGAACATATATGCGTATTAATAAAAAACGTTTTAAAGCACAAGTGAAATTTAAACCTGCATTACTCATATTTAGTATTTCTTTAATTGTTTTTCTAGTCAATCAATTTAGTTTATTATTTCCAACAAATATGTTTATTGGATTAATAACATTAGTAACAATGATTTATTTTGGGATGTATGTTATCTTCCAATTTAAACAATTTAAAGATGGTAAAGAAGTTTAATAAAATTATATAATATGGTGTTTATAGTTCTTTTAGGAATAGTATTGATAGTGGGAGCAATAATAAATTAGAAAAACTGAATATTTGGTGCGAATAACTAGAAAAAAAATAAGATATGGGGTATGATATTAATAACAAGGAGGAAAATTATGTACGAATCAGGAGAAATGTATTTAGAAACAATATACGTTCTAAAGAATAAAAACGGTTCTGTACGCTCCATTGATATTGCGAGAGAACTTGATTTTAGTAAACCTAGCGTTAGTCGTGGGGTTGGAATCTTAAAAAAAGAACAATATATTTTAGTTGATGAAAACGGTTATATTACATTAACCGATAAAGGTTTAGAAACCGCAAAAGCAATCTTTGAAAAACACTTGTTCATAACAGATTTCTTAGTTAAAACACTAGGTATTTCTAAAGAGCTTGCAGAAGAAGATGCTTGTAAAATGGAACATATCATAAGCGACGAAACATTTAGAAAAATGAAAGAATATTTAGGACAAAATTAAAAGCGATGAATTTCGTTTTTTTTATATGTTTTTGAAACTTTTTCTCACTTTCTTAGGATATAGTAGTAAAGGAGAAAAACTATGAATAAGACAATACAAGCACAATTTGAAGAAATCTATCATCAGACTTATAAAGATGTATTACAGTATATTATTTGTCATAGTTCAAATATTCTAGATGTTAATGCTATATTACAAGAAACGTATTTGAAAGTATTTGATTTGTTGGAGACAGATGCATTTGATACTAGTAATACGAATTTACATATTATACAAATATCTAAAAAGTGTATACAGAAGTGTTATTCATTGTCATATAAAATTAGAACAAGAACATTAATACCAGAAAAAGAAATACATATAAACATAATAGATACTATTTCAATTAACGATATTAATTTTATAGAAAACCTCCAAACTAAAGAAGAATGTGAAATGGTATGGAAGTGGATTAAACAAAGAAAGATGATAATTATTCAGATGTTTTATTTATATTTTTATGAACAATTATCATTTGTTGAAATAGCCACTACTTTAAAAATTAGTGAAATAGAAGTTAAAAATAAATTATATATTACATTAATAAAACTAAGAAAAGCAATGACAAAGGAGAAATTCATATATGAAAGGGAATCCCGTATTAAAGGAAGTTATTGATCATGATTTTATGGAAACAAGTAATTATGAAGAAATTTTAAATAAAAAAAATAATAAGAATCAAATAAAGTGGGAATACACTATCATTGTTATAGCCATTATTATCTCAATTCTTAGTGTGCATTATTGTTTTGGTTAAATAGTATATAGCTATAAAGAAGACAATATAAAAAATTGTTTTTTTATTGACACCTTTAAACTATATGACTATAATATTTATATAGTCATAGATAGGAGTGATAATATGGGAAGTGCTTTTAATAAACAAGAAAGAAAAATTATTATTGGAAAATTAAAAGAAGCAGCAAATGAACAAATACAAACTATTGGGATGCGTAAAACAACAGTTGAGGAATTGGCGAAAAAAGCAAGTATCTCAAAAGGGGCATTCTATCATTTTTATCCGACTAAAGAACATCTGTTTTTTGATGTGTTGGAAGACTGGCATGAAGAAATGTTACAAGTGGCGTTAGAAACAGTGCGTAATAATGAAGAATTACCAATGCCTAAACGTATTGAATTAACAATGCTTTCTATTATTGAGGCTTTGGAAAGAAACAATACTTTATCATTTATTGAAAATGATATGGAAATATTATTGCGTAAATTACCTAAAGAGTTATTAAGTAATCATTTTCAGGATTACTCTCTTTTAATTAAGGTTGTATTACAAGAGGCAAACGCTACACCAACAGTTTCTTTTGAAGTTATTTCCGGATTAGTACATTCTATTTTTTATACAATGGCACACCGACAAGAGTTTGGTGAACATTACCAAGAAGTATTAAGAGTGCTAGTTGAAAGTATATGTAAGAATATTTTTACGGCATAATCTGTCCTTAAGGGGGCGGATATTTTTTATCATTTGTTAGCAATGACTAACTATATAGGAGGGTATGTATGAAAGAAATTATTAAGTTTGAAAAGGTTAGTAGAATCTACGGAACTAAGGTAGCACCAGTAAAAGCAATTGATGAAATTAGCTTTACTATTGATGAAGGTGAATTTGTGGTTGTATTAGGACCAAGTGGGGCTGGTAAATCAACAATACTTAATCTGTTAGGGGGAATGGATCAAGCAACTTCCGGAAGTATCATTATTAATAATGAAGATATTACTAACATTAATGACAATGCTTTAACAGAATATAGAGCGAAGAATGTTGGTTTTGTTTTTCAGTTCTATAATTTAATTCCTAATTTAACAGCATTAGAAAATGTTGCACTAACAAAAGAAATATGTAATGAAAAAGTGGATTATGAGGAAGTTATGAAATCGATAGGATTAACTAGACAAATGCATCAATTTCCAACGCAATTATCGGGTGGTGAACAACAGCGAGTTAGTATTGCTAGAGCTATTGCAAAGAATCCAACAATGTTACTTTGTGACGAACCAACGGGAGCATTAGATTCACAAACAGGTGTTATGATTTTAGAAGCTTTACAACAATTGAGTAGTGAACAGAAAAAAACAGTTATTATTGTTACGCATAATGCGGCATTAGCTGATGCTGCAGATAAGGTAATCAAAGTTCGAAATGGAAAAATTGAAGATATTACAATTAATGAACATCCCATTTCTATAAAAGAGGTGAGTTGGTAATGTTATTTCGAAAAATGATTCGGGACATGAAGAAACATAAAATGCAATTTTTATCAATCTTCTTGATGGCATTTTTAGGAGTGTTTGTATTTACTGGAATTGCAGGGGAGTATGTAGGCTTACAACAAACTTCAGATGATTTTTATGAAGAAACCAATTTTGCAGATATATGGTTGTATGGAGCAACGTTTAATGAAGAGGATGTAAATAGTCTATTAGATATGAAAGAAATAGAAAATGTCGATAGAAGAGGTGTTGTGAATGCTTT
>JBKEBJ010000228.1:0-2500 GCA_047973105.1 Coprobacillaceae bacterium
GAAGCATTACATATTGATACTTCTAAGTATCAAATATTAAAAATAGAGAACGTTAAAAATAAAATGAAAGAACTAAAAAGATTTACAGGATTAGTCAGTTTTTTTATATCATTATTTATAGCGACTGTCTTGGGTCTTGTAGATAGACTTCTTGGAATTGATTTGCTTTCAATTTGTTTATATTTAATTTCAGGTGTAGGAATATTTTTTCTTTATAAAAAATATAAGAAATATAAATTTATAGATTCCTATTTTTTAGACACTAACGCCAAAGAGTATATCCTAAATTATATGGATTTATATAAGAGAAAATTACTAGTCGCAGTAACTATGTTTTTTTCTTGGATATTCTTGTATTCCCTATACATTATATTTGTGTTAGGTGAAATACAAACTAGTTCTTTATACAACACATTAGTATCGTTTAATCTTTGGAGTATATCTATATTTATTTTCTTGGTTATTCAAAATGTCATAAAGTTATTTTTTTTGAGACACTTTGATGATAGTGAAAATAAAATAAAATATAAACGTTATAGTATAAAATATATAATAAGTAATGGTGTTATTAATATTTGTGGATTTGTCTTTGCGATTTTTGCATTAAATCAAGGATATATTAATTCTTTGTTTCTTCCTAATATAATAATATTTATAGTTTCCATTTTTCTACTTATGATACAACGCCAAGATTATCTAAGAAAAGTGGTAAGAATTAATCGAGTAAAAAAAATAATCCTGATTTCTATATGTATCTTTATGTACGGAAGTCTTACAATGAATAGTGAATCATGGACTCTAGAATCTCATGTTAATAGTGTAAAAACTTTGAACACAGATTTAAGTAATGTAGAATTTGATGAAGACACTGGAATATATTCAATGACTATGAAAGATGATGCGTTTAAAATTCTTCAAATTACTGATGTTCATTTAGGTGGTAGTACATTATCTTATGATAAAGATATTAAGGCATTAGAGGCAGTATATAATTTAATTGATTATACTAAACCAGATTTTATTATGGTGACAGGGGATTTTGTTTTTCCAGTAGGAATCTTTTCATATTCGTTTAATAATTATGCGCCAATTATGCAATTCGCTAATTTTATGAGAAATATAGGAATCCCTTGGGCATTTGTTTATGGAAACCATGATACAGAATCTATGGCAACACATTCAGCAGACGAACTAAACACAATGTTATCGCAATATTCATATGAAGAAAATAAATCTAATTTATTATATACAAGAAAACAACCAGATATTATGGGGAGGAATAACCAAATAATACAAATAAAAAATAGTGATGGAAGTATCAACCAAGTATTGTATTTATTAGATTCAAATGATTATACTGGTGAAGGATTTAATGAATATGACTATATACATGATGATCAAATTAAATGGTATGAGGAATCCTTGGAAAGTATTCAAAAAGAAAATAGTGATTCTATCTCATCTTTAATGTTTTTTCATATACCTATTGAAGAATACCAAGAAGCATACGATTTGTATAAAGAAGATAATCCTTCAATTATCTATCATTTTGGAAAAATTGGAGAAGAGAATGAGGCAATTTCTACTTCTGGATATGAAAATGATTTGTTTGAAAAAATAGTATCATTAAATAGCACGAAAGCAATATTTGTGGGACATGACCATTACAATAATATTTCATTGGAATATCAGGGTGTACGTTTAACTTATGGAATGTCTATAGATTATTTAGCGATGCCTGGTATTTATAATCGACATGAACAAAGAGGTGCAACACTTATAACATTAAAAGAAAACTCTGAATTTGATATTGAACAGGTACCACTACAAGATATTGAATAATACAAAAAAAGCGATTTATATCGCTTTTTTAATTTAACATAAAGATACTAAAATGATAATGCAACATATAACCAATCCAAATAAAATAAGGAACTAATAAATATCCTGCGATTCGGTTAATTTTATAAAAAGTATAAATCATTATAATACATAAGCCCCAACTCAACAATAAGACAATCACTGTTAATAAGAAGTCTTGCATGTTAAATAAGAATATAGGCCATAAGAATAAAAAGAATAATTGAATAGCGTATAGAACTAATACTTTGTGAACATCAGGATCTTGTGATTGATAAATTAAATAACTAGCGTATCCTAATATAACATATTGAATAGCCCATAAAAACACATATACATATGAGTTGGCTATTAAACTATTTGGTAACAATAAAGAAGCATATAAATCTTGATTGTTTTGAACACTAAAGTATGTTATTCCAGCTACTAAAAAGGGAAGTAAAATACTTATTATTAAAGAATGCGAACGTTTCATAATATCACCTAAAATAGTATAGACATATTTTGGTAAAATAGTATAAAAATAGCGTATTATTTTTTATATATTTAAAAGCATGGTATACTATATACATAAATGAATAAGTAGGTGAAAAAATGAAATTAATATCATGGAATGTAAATGGTATACGAGCATGTGTTA
>JBKEBJ010000380.1:0-2500 GCA_047973105.1 Coprobacillaceae bacterium
GATTACAATGGGGTGCAGACAGCATCAGAACACTATTTTAATAAAAATGCTAGTGAATTAACAATTTCTGAAGCAGCAGTTCTTGTACCTATCACACGTTTTCCTTCTAAATATGATCCTCTTATCAATCCAGAGGAAAATAAAGAACAACAACAAATTGTATTACAATATATGCTCGAACAAGGATATATTACAGATGCTGAATATACAGAAGCTATGAATGATGATGTTTATTCAAGAATAGCCAACTATAATATTAATACTGGAAAAAGTAGTACGGATACGTATTATACAGATCAAGTTAAAATTGCTGTATCTGAAGATTTAGCTGAAAAATATAATATACCTATTAAAGAAGCTTATAATATGATGTTTAATGCAGGTTTAGAAATAAGAATTCCAATTGACACATCAATTCAAAATATTATAGATGAGGAATACTTAAATGATGCAAACTTCCCATCTTCTGGATACAAAATACAAGTTACATGTTATTTAGATATTAAAGATAGCCAAGGTGTAGCTAAGCACTATGAAGATGTAACTTATGTTAAATCAAAAGATGCAGTTGCACAAGCTGAAGAGGCAGCCAAAGCTAAGTATGTTGGCGAAGGAGATACACTTGTTGCATTTTCATCTTATCCAGTTGTACAACCTCAATCTTCATTTGTTATAATTGATAATGAGACAGGTTATGTTAAAGCTATTACAGGTGGACGTGGTGAAAAATTAGCTGACTTAGGATTAAATAGGGCGACGTCATCAAAAAGACAACCTGGTTCAACTTTTAAAATTGTATCGGCTTTTGGACCGGCAATTGATAACGGAACATACACACTTGGTTCTGTTGTTGATGATATTCCGTTTTCATCTAATGGTCATAATTTTAGAAACTGGTATTCAAGCCCACCATATAGAGGTCTTTCAACTATTAGAGAAGGTATAAGAGACTCTATGAATATAGTTGCAGCTAAAACTATGGACGAGGTAGGCATTGATACATCATTTGACTATTTAGAAAATTTCGGTTTTACTACATTGGTTGATAATGAAGTTAGAGAAGATGGAAGTGTTGTTTCTGATAGAAACTTATCTGCTGCATTAGGTGGTTTGACATATGGTGTTACAAATCTTGAATTAACAGCTGCATATGCTACCATTGAAAATGGTGGTGAGTATAGAGAACCTGTGTTTTATACAAAAGTATTTGACCATGAAGGTAATATCATATTAGATAATACAATAAATGAGCCTAGAATGGTTATAAAACCAACTACAGCATTTTTATTAACTGATGCAATGCAAGATGTTGTTACATCTGGTACAGGTACAGCTGTTAAATTTAAAAACCTTTCTATGCCAATTGCGGGTAAAACTGGCACTACATCTGATTCAAAAGACCTTTGGTTTCAAGGGTATACACCATACTATACAGCTGGTATTTGGTTTGGTTATGATGTTCAAGAGACTATTTCAGATGGAACACACCACAAAACACTTTGGTCAAAAATAATGGAACGTATTCATACAGAAAAGGGACTACAATATACAGAGTTTGATCAACCGAGTGACATTGTTAGCGCATCAATTTGTAGTGAGTCTGGTGAGTTAGCAGGTGAATTTTGTAGTAGTGATCCAAGAGGTAGCACAGTATATACTGAATATTTTGCAAAAGGACATATTCCAACAACTACTTGTTCAGTTCATAATGCTGTTGAAGTTTGTGGAGTAAGTGGCAAGCATGCAACTGAGTTTTGTCCGGCTGATAGTTTAACAAATAAGGTTTATATTGTTAGACCTGATGGGGAACTTGATCCATCTTATGCAGGCAATGTTGCTGATCATATATATGAATATTCGGAAATTGGAACATGTGATGTGCATACATCGGCTGGTTCAGGTGATACAAATTCACAAGATATGTTAGATGGATTAGTTGAAGGCGTTGATTATTATATTGATCAGACAACTGGAGATATTATATTATCAACAGGTGAAATTATTGATTCTGATGATGTTTCAACACCTGAAACAACTACAAGTCAACCAACAACATCATCACAACAGCCTGTGACGTCTAGTAAACCGACATTGGTTCCAACACCAGTCCCAACACCAGTCCCAACACCAGTCCCAACACCGACACCAACACAAACTATAGTAATACCTGACTTTGTCGAATAAATGGGAGTTTTTAAATGAAAATAAAAATATCCTTAGGTGCAATTATTTTAACATTTGTATTAGCGATTTACTTTTTTGGTAATATTATTAAAGTAAATGATAATAGCATTAATCAAGAAATTATTGATACGACTTATGGCATGCCACTACAAGTGTATTTTGCTGATGTTGGTCAAGGTGATTGTCAGTTGATAAAATTTCAAGATGAGTATATGTTGATTGATTCAGGTGAAGAAGATTTTAAAGATAACGTTATTGACTTTTTAAAATCTAAAAATGTTACAAAAATAAAATATATAATAGCAACACACCCTCA
>JBKEBJ010000452.1:0-17063 GCA_047973105.1 Coprobacillaceae bacterium
GGTAGTCCAATTTGAGAAAGTCCATATTTAGTATAGATTTAAACCGCTGTGTGCCGAACGGCTTGCCCGGTGGTGTGAGAGGTCGGAGATAACTAAGCTAGTTATTTCCTCCTACTCGATTTTATTGATAGATAATCACTAGAAATAAGAATCGCCTCCAAATATTGAAAAAAAAACTTACAAAACTTCTATCTACAAATAGAAATAGTTTTTATATATGATGGTTTTGAAGGAGGCAGTAAGGTGGGAGAAAAATGATTAATGGAAGAATGTTAAGAATATTACACTTTTTATATGAAAAGAAAATATCTAGTTATAAGATAGTGGCTATGGAGTTAGAAATTAAAGAACGTTTAGTTCGTTATGATATAGAACGTATCAATGATATTTTAATGCTGCGTAATCTACCAATCATTGAACGATTACCTAAAGGAGAATTGCGATATCCTGAAGCATTGTCAATTTCTGATGTTCAAGATCATGCAGAGTTTATTTATACGCAAAATGAACGAGAGGATTTAATAGTTATGTTATTACTATTAAATTCAAAAGAGTTAAAGTTAAATAAATTATCAAAGCAGTGGCAAGTATCCAGGTCAACATTAAAAAATGATTTATCAATTCTAGAAGAGAAATTACAGGATTATAATCTATCTTTACAATATCGTCAATCTTTCTATTTGGAAGGAAGTTCCCATGATAAAGTGAATCTCATGATAAATGAATTTGAAAAATATATTCAAATATTAAAAAATAATGCAGCGAATGCCTATGAAGAAGCTGTACTGACTATTATTACAAATGCTTTTGAAACCATATCTACAAATCATATTATTAACTGGGTAGATAGTTTATTAGATAGTATGCAATGTGTCTTAACAGACCATTCTTATTGTTGGTATGTATCTAATATATTAATTCTTGTCTGGTTTATAATAAATAAAGAAAAACATCCCTTAGAATTATCTGAGATTAACAGTGTAGAACTGTCCATATTTGATGAACCAATTAAGGAACTTGAAACTATTATTAAACAAGAGATATCTTTAAAAGAAGCCAAACTATTAATACGACTATTGAACTACACAAATAAACATGGTCGTTATGAACAAAATGTCAATCTTATTCTTGTTGAATCCATTGTACAAAAGTTAATCCATGCGATGTCTACAAAAGTAGAGTTATCCTTTGAAAATAATCTGATTTTATTTCAAGGATTAATGAATCATATTACAGCTTTAGTTACTAGGGTTGAACAAGGAATTGTATTGGATGGTGATGTAACTTCTATTTTAGGTACAAAAGACTTAATTGTGTTTGAGATGGTTCATTCTGTCATGCATGAAATAGAGATATTGAAAGTTATTAAAGATGATAATGAAATAGCGTATATAGCGATACACTTTATCGCTAGTATAAAAAGAATCCAAGATTCTGAATATAAACACATCCTACTAGTTTGTGGATTCGGCTATGGCACATCAGTGATGTTAAAAGAAACCTTAATGAATGAATTTCAAGTAAAGATAGAAGATATTATTCCAACGTATCGTATTCAAAATTATGAGTCTTGGGATACTATCGATTATGTAATATCAACTTCAAAGATTCAACTACCAAATCATAAACAGTTAATTGTTGTAAATCCAATATTAAGTCAAGAAGATTACCTACAATTAACCTCGCTTGGTATAGCGCGTAAAAAGGTACTAGCCAACTATTATTCCATTAATAAACATTTAGATTTTCTAACCGATGAACAAAGATTACGTGTATTAGATGTAATACGTAAAGAACTAGAACATCAAACAAAAACTGCCCCTTCTAAAATAAGTAAGTTAACGGACTTACTTTCTAATGAGGATGTATTAGTTATCAATCAAAAAATAACCTGGGAGGAATCTGCACATCGAAGTGCGAATCCTTTACTACAAAAGAAATACATTACAGATTATTATGTAGAAAATATCATAAATAGTTTAGAGACTTTAGGTTTCTACGCAGTTACAGATGAAAGCTTTGCATTGCTTCATGGGGAAAGTAATCGAGGAGTAAATGCGAGTGGTATGAGTTTGTTAATAAATCAAGAACCTGTGTATTTTGGGGAAAAGAAGATAAATATTATATTTACGTTGGCTACAAAAGATCGTAAAGAACATATTCCAGCAGTTATTACATGGGTTCGAATGATAAATAATACAGATGTTGTACAACGATTATCAAATTGTAAAGACAAAGATACAGCGTATCAAATAATATTGCAGTGTGAAAGGAGGGTTTTGCAGGGATGAGTCAATTAGTTTGTAAAGAATGCATACTTTTTGATATTGATGCAAAACACAAAGAAGATGTTTTATTAGCGTTAATAGAAAAGTTAAAGGAACAACACAAGATTACAAGTGTTGATGAATTTTATAAAGATGTAGTGGAACGTGAAAAGATTTCACCGACAGCGATTGGTTTTAACATTGGTTTACCACATGGAAGAACTGAAAATGTACTAGAATCCGCTATTTGTTTTGGTCGACTACGTCAAGAAATCATTTGGAATGAAGAAACAAAAGAGAAAGTAAATATCATTATCTTGATTGCTGTACCATCAAATGATAGTGAAGGTACCCATATGAAGATATTATCTGGATTAGCACGTAAGCTAATGCACAAAGAATATCGTGACTTACTAATATCAAGTAATCAAGATGAAGTATATGATTTATTAAATCAAGGATTGGAGGAATAAAACAATGGCGTTTAAAGAAAAAGCTACAACGATTAAAAAACATTTATTAACAGGAACCTCTCATATGATTCCTTTCATCGTAGCAGGGGGGATTCTATTCTCTATTTCGGTTATGTTAAACCCTGAAGGAGCAGCGACACCAGAGACAGGATGGTTAGCGGATTTGGCGAGTATTGGACTTGCAGGATTATCGCTATTTGTACCAGTATTAGGAGGGTATATTGCGTATTCTATTGCAGATCGTCCAGGGTTAGCACCAGGGATGATGGGAGCGTATTTAGCGAATAATATTGGAGCGGGATTCTTAGGAGGAATAGCGGCTGGATTTTTAGCTGGATATGTAGTTAAGATGTTAAAGAAAATCAAACTACCTATTGCTCTTAAATCTTTAGGTTCAATTTTCTTATATCCATTATTTGGAACCCTAATTACAGGCGGAATCGTCGTTTGGGTAATTGGTATTCCAATTGCTGGATTAATGGATGGTTTAACAACATGGTTAAATGGTTTACAAGATGTTGGGAAAATGCCTTTAGCTGCAATTTTAGGTGGTATGACAGCGTTTGATATGGGAGGACCAATTAATAAAGTAGCGACACTCTTTGCCCAAACGCAAGTAGATGTTTTACCTTATTTAATGGGAGGTGTCGGAGTAGCGATATGTACACCACCAATTGGTATGGGATTAGCGACACTACTTGCTCCTAAGAAATACAATACAGAAGAAAAAGAAGCTGGTAAAGCAGCGATTCTAATGGGCTCAGTAGGTATTACTGAAGGAGCAATTCCATTTGCAGCGAATGATCCAATTCGTGTTATTCCATCAATTATTGTAGGAGCGATTGTTGGAAATATAATTCCCTTTTTAATGGGGGTATTAAATCATGCACCATGGGGTGGCTTAATTGTACTACCAGTTGTCGAAGGATGGCCAGGCTATATTTTAGGAATTGTTGCTGGAGCCTTAGTAACAGCGTTAATGGTTAACTTCTTAAAGAAAGAAAATACGGATGTTACGGCTTTTGATAAAGAAGAAAGTATTGAAGAATTAGATATTGAATTCACAGATTTGTAATAAGAAAGGGTGAGTTGTTATGAAAGTAGTAGGGGTGACTTCATGCCCATCTGGTGTAGCACACACATATATGGCCGCTGAAGCATTAGTTCTAGCAGGAGAAAAACAAGGTATTGATGTGAAAATTGAAACACAAGGTGGTGTTGGTGTGGAGAACGAGCTAACACCAGAAGAAATAAAAGAAGCTGTTTGTGTTATTCTAACAAACGATGTAGCTTTAAAAGGTATGGAACGTTTCAAACATAAAAAGGTAGTGCAGTTAGGTATATCCGATATGATGAAAAAAGCAGATGCACTGATGTTGAAAATAGCCAATACTTTTAAATAAAAGATATAAAGGTTAGGTGCTTGCACCTGACCTTTTATGTATATGACAATAATTGTAAAAAATAGTTACATTTTTTGTATCTTGTGGACAGTTATTTTATCACTTTATAATGAAAAGTAAGGAGGAAGAGGCGCATGAAATTTAGTAAGCATTTAAAAGTAATACTTGCATTATTTGTAGCACTGATAACATTTTCGTTCCCCCAGTCAACGATTAATGCTGAGGAAAAAGATTTAGTAGAATATACGAATACTTTATTTGGAACAAATGTAGATGAAGGTTCTACATCTGCAGGACCTTCTTTACCAAATGGGTCAATCCATCCAAGCCCAGAAACAACAGGTCCAGATAATGGTGGATATCATAGAGGTAATGATGTTATTGGTTTTGGACAGATTTACGCACAAGGGACAGGTGGAACAAAATCCTATGGAAACTTTTTACTTTCCCCACAAACGGGAGAAATTAAAACAAAAGATAGTGATCATAAATCTCCTGTTAGTAATGAATTAGGACAGGGTAATTATTATAGTGCGACATTGGATCGTTATGGGATTCAAACAGAAATCACTCCAGCAACGCATACTGGAGTATATCGCTTTACATATCCAGAAGGTCAAGAAGCATCATTATTATTAGATATTAGTCGTAAAATTGGTGGCGAGGTATCTATGAAGAATGGATCAGTAACCATTGATAAAGATAATAAAACAATTATTGGTGGGGGATTGTTTTCAAAAAACTGGAATCCTTCTGATTGGGAGATGTATTTTGCATTATCATTTGATAGCGATATTGAAGAAATAGGGACTTGGGATAATGGTGGATTACATGCAGATACACTAACATTAGATAAAACATCTAATAATGAACATTTTGGAGCGTATGTGAAATTTGATACTTCTAAAACAAGAACTGTGAATGTACGAATCGCTATTTCTTTTGTTAGTACAGATCAAGCAAAAACTTTCTTAGATACAGAAACTAAAGATAAAGATTTTGAAGAAATAAAACAACAAGGTGCTGATAAATGGAATGAGATATTAGGTAAAGTAGAGCTTGGAGATACTGTAGATGAAGTAACCAAAGGAAAGTTCTATACAGCCTTATATCATACAAATATTCAACCAAGGGATCGTACAGATGATCATGGAACATGGGATGACTATTATACTTTATGGGATTCATGGAGAACCACATTCCCGTTTTTACAACTAACAAGGCCTGATATGGTAGCGAGTAATATTGATTCATTCATCAAACGATATGAACAAAATGGAATGATTTCCGATGCTTATATTCAAGGAAAAGAATTCTTATGTGGTCAAGGTGGTAATGATATCGAGAATGTTATCGCTGATGCGTATCTTAAACAGGTACCAGGTGTTGATTGGGAGAAGGCATATGAAATAGTTGAAAATGAAGCGGAGAATTTCCGTTCTAAACAATATCGTGATAAGGGGTATCATTATAGTGGGACGGAGGCTATTTATTAATAGTCAAAAATATTCGTCTCGTTTAAAACCAAGCTCAGCGACTGTTGGGTTTGCGTATAATGATTATAGTGTAGCGACAATGGCTAAAGGTTTAGGAAAACAAGCAGATTATGAAAAATATATAGCCTCTTCAAAAAATTGGTTAAATAATTGGGATGAAAGTTTAACAGCTGATGGATATAGTGGATTCATTCATAAACGAGCGGAAGATGGAAGCTATGCAGTAGTCAATCCAAGTAAATCAATTGGGAAAGATGGTACAGAAATGTTATGGGAAGGTTATAATAATGACTTCTATGAAGCAGGAATATGGGAAGGAAGCTATAGTCCAACCTTTGATTTACCTACTCTTGTAGAAAAGATGGGTGGTAAATATGAATATGCAGATAGACTTAATTTCGCTTTAGAGAATGAATATTTAAACTTCGCTAATGAACCAAGTTTTCAAACCATTTGGACATTGGCTTCCGATGAAGTACAACGTCCAGACTTAGCGAGTCATTGGGTAAGAGATTATTTAGATATGTATACAGATGTTGGATATCCAGATGATGAAGATAATGGAGCTATGAGTTCTATGTATATGTTTATGATGAGTGGATTCTTCCCAATGTCGGGAACTAATAATTACTATTTACATGGAACATATTTACCAAAGGTAACATATCATTTAGGTACAGGAAATGATTTTATTATAAAAGGAATTAATACAGGAGAAGATAATATTTATGTCCAGTCTGCTACTTGGAATGGTAAACCATTAACAAGTTCTAAACTTACTTGGGAACAAATGAGTCAAGGTGGAACATTAGAATATGTTATGGGAAATGAACCAAGTGATTGGGCAAGAGTAACAGATACAGAGAAGCCAAGCGATGTTGGTAACTTATTGATAGATGACTCACAAATTGGGGAAGGAAGATTATCTCTATCATGGGACAAAGCATCAGATAATACCCAAATTAAGAGTTATAATATTTATGCTTCTACAGAGGAAAACTATCCACTAGATGAAACAACATTAATCACATCTACAAAAGAGACTACATATAGTTTTGATGTATCAAATGATGTTAAATATTATCGTGTGGAAGCTGTAGATTACTTTGGAAATAAATCTGATAATCCACCAACTATAAAAGCAGAATATTCAGATACAGAGAAACCAGTTTTCACAGATGCTATTACTTTAGATAAGCGTTATTTAGAAGTTGGACAATTCCGTTTAGACTGGGAGAAAGCAACAGATAATACAAAAGTAAAAGAGTATCGTATATATAAAGGTACTGAAGCAGATTTTAAGATGAATGATGATACCTTTATGGAATCAACAACAGAATTAACATATTCAACATTTAAAAAAGCAGGAACTTATTATTATAAGGTTTGTGCTGTAGATGTTTTTGGAAATACATCAGATGCCTTATCAATTAAAGTAGAAAGTGAAAAAGGTCTAGAAGGATTACCATTAGACGCTACAACTAATATCGCTAAAGGAATGGACGCTACTGCTAGTGGACAAACGAATAACAATGAATCAGCTGCCAAGGCAGTAGATGGTTCTACAGATACTAAGTGGTGTTGTAAAGATATCCAATCATCAGATACAAATGGATTCTGGTTAGAGATAGATTTAAAAGATACATATCAAATAAATCGCTGGGTAGTAAAACATGCTTCAGCGTCTAAAGCAGAAGCAAGTAAACCAGAATATAATACAAAAGATTTTAAACTACAAGTAAAATCAGATGATGAATGGTTAGATATAGATACTGTTAGTGATAATGAGGCAGGAACGACAGATAGAAAAGTACCAATGTTTGAAGGCCGTTACATAAGAGTTTATATTAGCGAGCCAACACGTGCTGGACAAGCAAGAACAGTTAGACTCTATGAATTTGAATTATACGGAGATCAAAATGATTTATTATTTGAAGATAGTTTGATGAGAAATCCAAATATTACGGCAACTGTTAATAACCAAGCTTCAACTAGTGAAGGAGCGTATGAAGCCTTTGATTTTAATTCTAGTACAAAATGGAGCTGTCGTTATCAAGCTGCTACAGATGGCTACTATTGGTTAGAGGTTACACTACCAAATCTATATAAAATAAATAGTATGGAATTGTTAGGCGCGGGAAATGAAAATCCAGATTATGTGACTAAGAACTTCTCTTTACAAGTAAAAGAAAATGACCAATGGAAAGATGTGTTAACAGTTACTGATAATACAGAGAATCTATATCAAGGAGGTATAAGCGAAGAAGCAATAGGTAGACAGTTTAGACTACTTATTCCTAAACTAGCAGATGGTGGTTGGGCTAATGCAAGGATTTTAGAATTCCATTTATATGGTGAAAGAATGGTTGATAAAGCGGCTTTAGATACTTTGATTACTGAAGTTAAAGCATTGAGTGAAAAAGACTACACACCAAAAAGTTGGAAAGGCTTAGCGACACCACTAAATGATGCAGAAACAGTATTTAACAATAGTAATGCTTCCCAAGAAGAGGTAGATAATGCAATAACAGCTCTTCAAACTGCTAAGGATGTATTAGTTGAAAGGGCTGATAAAACAGCTTTAGACACTTTGATTACTGAAGTCAAAGCGTTAAGTGAAAAAGATTACACACCAAAGAGTTGGAAAGGCTTAACGACACCATTAAGTGATGCAGAAGCAGTATCAAAGAATAATAATGTTTCCCAAGAAGATGTAAATAATGCAATAACAACTCTTCAAACAGCTAAGGATGCATTAGTTGAAAGAGCTGATAAAATAGCTTTAGATGCTTTGATTACTGAAGTGAAAGCGTTGAGCGAAGAGGACTACACACCGAAAAGTTGGAAAGTCTTAGCGACACCATTATGTGATTCAGAAGCCGTATCGAAGAATAATAACGCTTCCCAAGAAGAAGTCAATGAAGCAGCTACTGTATTACAAGCTGCTAAAGATGCTTTAGTAGAAAAGACAGTAGGCTTAGAAGTTGAAAAAACAAAGTTAGAGGAGGCAATAAAAAAAGCGAAAGCGTTAGATAAAACATTATATACAGAAACTAGTTGGAAACAATTAAGTGATACCCTAGTTAATGCAGAAACAATTTATAATGATGTGGATGCCTCACAGGAACAAGTTGACCAAATAGTAAAAGCCTTAAATGAAGCAATAGAATCATTACAAAAAATAGAGGTTAATATTAAAGGAACGACGACATCAACGGGTGATACTACAAATACAATCGGATATTTTGTACTATGTGCTATTAGTGTAAGAGTAGTATATTATGGTTTAAGAAAGAGAAAAAAATCATAACATAATGAAAGAAGATCATAATGGTCTTCTTTTTTTATATTTTAAAAGTAATATTGTGTATTATCTTGTATATGTAAGTATCTAGACCAATAGAATGAGAGGTAAAGTAGATGAAAGAAAAACAAAACAAAGTAAAAGAAAACAAACAAAAATCATTAACTAATATTAAAGATATTTATGACATAGAAAAAGTACAAGAAAAACAACATCATTTAATCCCTTGTTCTATACATATTAAAGAGGAAATAATTGAATATGAATATTGTATGGAAGGATTAGAATCAATGATAAATATTCATAAGATGACAATGATTAATAAACTTCAAATATTAATTGGGATAGCTAAATTAGAAGAATTAACGGAGGAATACTCTTTTTCCATGAATCCAAATAACTTATATTACACAAAAGATGTAACTATTAAGGTGAAAGAAAGAGATGTATTAGAGAATAATACAGACATTTCTTTTATTAATTGTTATAAGAGTCTTATTGGATCTACTTTCTTAAAAGAATATAGTTATGAAGACTTGTTAGAAGGTGGCTTATCTTTATTACAAAAAGAGGAGGTATTGAAAGAAGTAGTAGGGTGTCATAGTGTGAAAGAAATTGTATTGTTCTTAGATACTTGGTTTGAAGAAGAAAATAAGTTATCTAAGAATATGATTAGTATTTCTAAAACAAAAAATTCTATCTTTAAAATCTGGATGGTAGGGGTAAATATTTTATTTGTGACTGTTTCTATATTTACTGGGTATCAACAGTTATATGTAATAAAAGAAAAGGAAGTTTTATTAGAAGCTAGTCACTACTTTATTGATAATAAATATGTAGATACGATAGATGTTTTGAATAACCAAGATATTAATAGTTTAAATATTGCAGGGCGATATATGTTAGCAGTTTCTTATATTAAGTCTAGTAATTTAAATAGAGAAGCTAGAGACAATGTTCTATCACAATTAAAAATGAATGGGAATAAAGATTATATTCTATTTTGGATCTATCTAGGACAAAAGAATTTTGAGCAAGTATATACTATTGTGAATACATTCGTGGATGAACAATTGTTGCACTATGCATACAGTGTAGAATTAGAATCATTAGCTACAAATACGATGATGTCTGTGGAAGAAAAGACAAAACGAAAAGCAGAATTAGAGAAATTTTTAGACGGGTATATTGTGGAGTTAGAAACACAATTGGAACAAGACTCACAATGAAGAAACTACTTGTATATCATAGTAGTAGTTATCTAGAAATTCCTGTAACTCAAAGTATATCATACCTAAATCATAACTTCATCGTAAAAAATAATACTTTATACATTGATGAACAAGAAATATTGCCTTATCAATACCAAGATACATCAATAGGAAAAGTTTTATATATTTTGGATATAAAAGTGACATTTCAAAAAACAGAAACAATATTTATTAATCAAAGTAATGCGGATATTGTAATACCAAATATGATAGGAAAAATGGTAATAAAGAAGAATAAGATACATATTGTTGGATCTATTGATGGATATCATAATGGAAAAAGAATAATACAGAAAAAAATAGATATTGAGATTGGTGATATTCTGCAAATAGCTAATATTCGTTTAGAAATATATGAAGAATATATTATAATCAACGCTAATAAAAAAGATTATCAATCTACATTAACAAAGATACGATTAAAAGAAGTATATGGAAATGGATTTCCACTGTATAATCGTTCACCTAGAGTTATTAAAAAAATAAGGACAGAAAAAATAGAAATACTTAATCCGCCGCTAGAACAATCTATGAATATGAAAAGTGTCTTTTCCACATTTATCCCTACCTTATTAACTATTAGTGTGAGTGTAGGAGTAGGCATTATGATGGGAAGAGGTCTTATGTTAATTGTTGGTGTTATTAGTAGTTTAATGACCTTTTGTACAAATATATCTAAGTATTATAGTGATAAAAAAGAAATTAGAACAAAGAATGAAAGACGAAAAGAAGTGTATTATTCGTATCTTCTAAAAGTACGTAAGATTTTATATCATAGAACGAATTATAATCAAGAAGTCTTAGATTATAACTATCCTAATATATTGGAAATTCAAAAAAAGATACAAGCCTATGATAATCGTATTTATGAGCGAACAACCAGAGATAATGATTTTTTAGAGTTATGTATTGGATATTATAAAGGCGAAACATTGTTTGAAATAGTTAATATGCAAGAGGAAATAGAATTACATCCAGATATATTAAAACAACAAGCAAAAGAACTACAACAGACATTCTCCAATATTCAAAGGATACCTTTATGTATTAATTTAAAAAAAGCATATCTTGGTTTGGTTGGAGAAAAATCTATTGTTCATCAACAATTACAAACTTACTTAATGCAACTAACATTTTTTCATAGTTATCATGATTTGGAGATTATTGTTTTATATGATAATGATAGTAAAAAGAAATTTTCGTATTTGAAATGGTATCCGCATATGAAAATACAATCAATAAATGTTAGAACAAATATTTATAACGAAAGAATGAGGAATCAAGTTATAGGAAGTATTTACCAAATCCTTAAAGAAAGGAAAAATAAGGTGGAAGATAATCATCAAGATATAATCTTTTCGCCACACCTATTATTTGTAATAGATGAACCAAGTTTAGTCTTAAATCACCCTATCATGGAATTCTTACAGCAACATGTTAATATACTAAACTTCTCTATTATTTATACAACAGAAAATCAATCAAGGCTACCAGAGAATATTAAAACAGTGATTACGTATGTCAATAAACAACAAGGGGTGTTAGTGATTAACGAAGGAGAATATGTAAATACATCTTTTATCTTATCGCAAGTTGAGAATATAGAATTTGAAAAGAATGCAAGAATCTTAGCAGGAATAGTTCATGAAGAGATGAAAAGTTCTAAAATACCAGAAAGTGTTGACTTTCTAAATTTATATAACGTAAGAAGGGTAGAAGATTTACCTATTAGAAAGTTGTGGAAACAAAATAGAATATATGAAAATATAGCAGTACCAATAGGATTAAGAGGCAAGGATGATATTGTATATTTAGATGTACATGAAAAAGCTCATGGCCCACATGGGTTAGTTGCAGGAACAACGGGGAGTGGTAAATCCGAAATTATACAATCGTATATTTTATCCTTAGCGATACATTTTTCTCCAGAAGATATTGGTTTTTTATTAATTGATTATAAGGGTGGAGGGATGGCAAATTTGTTTAAAAACTTGCCACATCTACTAGGAATCGTTACAAATTTAGATGCGACGGAATCAAGACGAGCATTAGTTTCTATTCAAAGTGAACTAAAAAGAAGACAACAAATTTTTAACACAGTAGGTGTGAATTCTATTAATGCATATACAAAAGCATTTAAGGCTGATAAAACAAAGGAAGCAATACCGCATCTATTTATTATATCTGATGAATTTGCGGAACTAAAAAAAGAACAACCAGAGTTTATGAAAGAGTTGATTTCTACTGCCGGAGTAGGTAGGAGTTTAGGTGTTCATTTGATTTTGGCGACACAAAAACCTAGAGGGGTAGTAGATGATCAAATATGGTCTAATGCTAGGATTAAATTATGCCTTAAGGTACAAGATGAAGCAGATAGTAGAGAAGTACTAAAAACTTCAGATGCCGCTAATATTACACAACCAGGAAGAACCTACTTCCAAGTTGGAAATAATGAAGTATATGAAGTGTTTCAGTCTGCCTACAGTGGGGGAACGTATACAACAGAATTAGAAGAAAAAAGAGTAGATAATCGTGTATATTTAATTAATGAATTAGGTCAAGGCCAAGTAATTAATAATGATTTAAGTAACGTAGAAAAGAATATTTATAGTAAACAAACACAGTTAGATCGTATTGTATTACATATTCAAAAAATTTATGAAAAAGAAAAAGTAATAGAAATAAAAAGACCGTGGCTACCAACTCTACCAAAGATATTAATATTACCCACAAAAGCTTATGAAAAAGAACATACCTTATCTTGTCAAATAGGACTTATTGATATACCTCAAAAACAAATACAAAAAGAATATGTAGTAAATCTGGAAAAGGACGGCAATATCGCATTTTTTGCCTCTAATGGATATGGGAAATCAACTTTTTTTAAAAACAATAATGATAAATTTGGCGATGAAAAATACAGTGTAACAATTACATTTCTATATTCTAGATTTTGGTAACGGTTCATTATTACCATTCAATAATTTAAATCATACTGCAGATTATATTACATTTGATGATGATGAACAATTTAATAAATTTATCAGTTTGATACAAGATGAAATGAAAGAACGTAAACAAATAGTATTTAAAAACCCAAACAATAAGAAAACATTAAAGACAATAGTAATCATTATAGATCAATTTGATGTTATCAAGGAAAAGGGAATAG
The DNA here is from genome assembly GCA_047973105.1 of Coprobacillaceae bacterium. Taxonomy (GTDB): domain Bacteria; phylum Bacillota_I; class Bacilli_A; order Erysipelotrichales; family Coprobacillaceae; genus CAKVJS01. The sequence continues at coordinate 13,387 of JBKEBJ010000452.1, forward strand.
AAGTAGAAAACTTCTTTTCAAAAGTAGCTAGAGATGGAGCTAATTTAAGCATATTCTTAGTATTTAGTACTGCAAGACATAACGAAATTCGTTATGCGACAATGAATCAAATTAAAACAAAAATAGTAGGATATATGTTTGAAGCGAGTGAGAGTATACAGATTTTAGGGAGAAGTGAATGGAAATTACCGGATATAAAAGGACGAATATTGATAAAAACAGATGCGGTTTATATTGCGCAAATGTATCTACCTGTTAAATTTAAAAACGAAGAAGAATGTTTTTATAATACGAATAATCTAATTTATGAAATTAATCAACAAAACAATGGTGTGAAGGCTAAAGCAATTGTAGTATTACCAGAGGAACTCTATTATCATCATTTACTAGAGTATGAGTGGGATACAAAACAAATGGTAGCTCTGGGACTACATAAAAAGAAAGTGCAGCTTAGTGGTTATACTCCAGATGGTGAACCCTTTTTAATTGTTGGTCCACAATATTGTGGAAAGACAAATGTTCTAAAAATCATATATCATCAATTAGAAGGTGAGAAGTATATTTTCGACACTTCAAAAATGAATCTTAGTAGAATGCTTTTAACAAAAAATGGAAGTTATGCTTATGAAATAAAAGGTTATGAAAAAATAATTAAAAAATTAAAAGAAAAAGTACTAGTCAGAAGAGAACAATTTAATGAGGCCTATAGTAGGAATCCACAAATAATCCCTAAAGAATTTTATTGTGGGTTACCGAAATATACATGCTTCATAGATGATATAGAATTCTTTCATGAAACAGCTAAAGTAGTTCCAGAAGCAATCGACACAATATCAAGTGCAATAGAATGTGGCATTCATTTTGTTGTTTGTGAGGATACGAGTAAATCAAATCCATTAAATATTAGCGCAAATCTCTTTAGGCGAACAAGCAAAGGACTTGTGTTAGGACAATGTACGATATCTAATCCATTCAATATATCGATTGTTGAAACACCAAAGCGAGGAGAGGGGTTACTAATTACTATGTTTGATAAACATCAGATTAAAATAGCGAAAATCAAGAAAGGATGGAAAGGAGAAAATGAATGAAAAAAGGTAGCAGGAATATTATTTATAGTTTAATAATACTAACTAGTGCTTTTGCAGGGATGGTATTACAAAAGAATCTATTTACACAAAAACAAGTAATAGATGTTGGAAAAAGTATTGAAAAGATTGCGATTGTTAATATGGATGATGGAATTAAAAAAGACGGGAAACCAATAAATTATGCAACACAATTAATGGAGAGTGATTCTGATTTTGTACTTACTAGTTTGTCAGATGCAAGAGAGGGGGTAAAAGAAGGGAATTATGCTGCCTATGTTATTATTCCAGAAAACTTTTCAGTAGCCGTAGATAGCATTAATAAAACACCAGAAATAGCAGTTTTAACATATGAACTAAATCCGGAACTTAATATAGATGCTAAAGAGGATACGATACATAAAGTTAATAGCTTTGAAAAAGCTATTGACTATAAAGTAGGTTATATATATTTAACTTCTATTTTGACGGAGTTCCATTCTGGGCAACAAGAGGTTTCTCAAGTGTTACTTAATGATGAAAAGAATCAAGAAGTAATATCAGAAGTAGAAAATATAGATTTAACGATATCTTTAGAAATACAGCCAATGGAACAAATAGAAAATACAATTACAAGTCTTTCTTTGGAGGAAGAAATTTCTTATAACAAACAGGTTGTTGAAGATATTAAAACAACATTAAGAACTTCAAAAGAAGAATTACAAGGTCAATACAATGAAGTTAATACACAAGTTGATAGTTATATTAAACAAGTAGAAACAATAGATGTGTTAAAGAATGCGGATGGAATGAACGTTTATGATATAGCTCCTCTAGAACAGTTCTTAACAATACATAGAGAAAATCCAAATGTGCTAACTACTTATATGGACGAAGTAATTACTACGACTCTTAGTAAAGCGCAATTAGAATTTCAAAGTACAGTAATAAATAATTGGAAACAGCGTCAATCACAAAATAGTAGTTTTTTAGAAAAAGGTGAAACACTATTATTATTAAAAGGAGTGGAATGGGATAATTTAAAAGAGTTGATTCTCAATCTAGAAAGCGATAATCCACAAATTGTACAAGAAAGTATAGAGGAACTAACATTACTATTTGGTAGTGATAATTCAAATGAAGTAATTACAGAAATAGAGTATCAAGACATTGTAGATATAAATACATTTGAACCAAGGGAAGAAGACTTTATTATAGATATGGAAGCACTTAAAACAGCTCTCTTTCAAAGTGAAAAAATCCTAAATACATCTAGCTTGAAGAATGTTTTATATGATAGTGAATCAGGGGTAATTCAAATATCAATTATTGATAAGATTAATAACAATCAAATGATATTTAAAGAAAACTTAGAAAGTATTCAAAAACAAAATATCTATTCTACACGTGAACAATTAGATTTGGATAGGATACTAAGTAATGAAATAAATGTAGTTAGTACCTATGGAAATACTTTAAATAATACAACGAATACTATAGTAGATAAAGTAACGAATCAAGAACAGAGTTACTTGGCATATATTTTAGAAAATAAAGAGGCAGTTACAAATTATAGTAATAATCTAGTTACTCTTATAGGAGATAATAAAGCGCAATCTGATGCTTTGATAACATCGCGTTTAGAAAATGCGAAAGAAACAATATTGTATTCAGGAATTGAAAACTTACAAATTTTACAATCCTTTACTTCTAAACTGCCATACTCTAAGCAAGGAGAAAATCAGAACAAAGAAGTAAAAGATCATATTTTAGAACCAACAGATACTTCTTTGACTAATAAAAGTATGACAAGCGTTGTAACAGAGGAAACATTAACATTCTTAGAAGATAATTGGATGATTATGGTCAATAGTGTCTTAGGCTGTCTTTTACTAGGGACTGTTGGTTATATGATATATACAAAAAACAAACGACTTAGATAAAGAAAGGTGATGAACAAATGAATGGAATCAATGCGAATTGGGATGTTTTATTAGAAGCAGCGAGAGGTCTAACAAGGAATGGTGAAGCCTTAAATGACATAGTAAATACAATTAATGGAGACATTATAAGTACACAAGATGCATGGCAAGGGCAAGCATCACAAGCATATCAAGAACAATGGGTGACAATATTACCACAGTTTCTTCAAGCAGCAGAGAATATTGTGATTATGGGTACTCAAATAAATAACTATGTTTCAGCACAACAACAATTAGAAGACGAAGCAAAAAATACATATACAGGATAAGGAAAAAGGAGAGCTTCTCCTTTTTCCTTTAGAGGTAATGAATATGAAAATAAAACTATATTTTATAATAATGGTAGAAGTATTAAGTAATTATAATATTTATGAAAAAGAAGATAATAATGAATTAATTATTGATATAGAAAAAACAAACAATGAAAGTTATGAGGGGATTCAAAGTAATTATAAAAATTTTAATTTCTTTTCTAATAAGACAATAGAAAAAATAGAAGTGTTAAAAAATAAAGAAAGGGAAGATTGTATTACAAAACAGAATTTCATTTTAATAACAAAATAGTTAGAAAAATAAGAATTATATCTAAATATAAAATATACTATAGCTTCTCAAACATTCAATTTAA
>JBKEBJ010000458.1:0-42094 GCA_047973105.1 Coprobacillaceae bacterium
TCCATCATTATCAACAGTGTCTGTAATATCATCTGCTGCTTCTTTAACCGCATCACTTGCATTTCCCATGGCAATTCCTGTTCCAACTAGTTTTAACATTTCAATGTCATTACTTCCATCTCCAAAAGCATAAGTATCCTTTTTATCAATATTAAGATGTTTGTGTAAGTACTCACACGCTGTTCCTTTAGAGAAACCTTGAAGATGTACATCCATACGAATATCTACTTCTCCCTCATCACCATATGCATGAATTGCCCAATCACTAAGTAGTTTTTCTTTGGCATCAAACATATCTTTTGTATTACCAAATACTGCTGCAACTGAATTGGCTTGCATCTTTCCTAATGATTCTTTAACCAATGGGACATCACTTAAATCACTCGTCCCTGAATATAAACGATGATGTTCTTGTAAATATGGATTATCTCTTGTACTCGTCCATCCACCAGTCTAGCCACCTAATAAACAACCGCCAGTGTGTTCTTCATAAATTTTCATTTGCATAAGAATTTCTTCATCAGTGAAAATATTATTTACTAATACCTCTCCTTTAAATTCGATGTAATGACCATCACTACAAATATATCCATCAAAATCAATATCCCTGATACTTTCAGGAATTCCGGTTCTAGCTGTCCCCACTACTATATAATTTCCTTGTTCTTTAAATGCTTGTAAAACTCTTTTTGTTTCACTTGTTGGATGCATCAGACCATTAGGAACATTTACCAGTGTTCCATCAATATCAAAAAAAGCAATTTTTGTCATTTTTTATTCTCCTTATAAATCATTTGAATATGATCTTTATTTTTATATTCTATATTTTTATTGTAATCTCTTTTGAAAAAGCAGGAATAAATACTATCAAATACAAACTGTAAAGATAATCGAATAGTAAAAGCTGATATTTTGTCATAAGGATTTTCCTTTGTACTAATAAAAAGATTTCTTGAAGCATATGGTGTTATATCACTTGGATTTGGTGAAGAAACCAAAATAATCTTTGTTCTATTTCTTTTTAAATGTTTTACAATATTCAGTGTTTCACGATATTTATTCGCATATGAAATAACGATCGCTACATGTGTTTCATCTGTAGAACCTGCAACAAGGTATTGTTCATACATCTCTACTGGAACGATCACATTATGTCCTATTTCTTGCATCTGCATCTTAAAATTCTCAGCCACATAAACATTTCCACTAGATGGGAATACATCAATTGTTTTTGCATTGTACAATTCTTGTACGACTAACCGTAGTTCTTCTATATCTAGTAGTTGCGATGCATTTTTTATTGTTTCTTGATAGATTTCTTCTAAATTTTCTACTATGACATATGGCGATTCATTTTGTGAAAAGGGAAAATTGAAATCAATTTCTTTATTCTTAGATAAGTACACATCAATATCTCTATTTACTATTACTTTCAGTTCATTAAGTCCACTTAATTCTAACTTACTACAAAATCGATAAACTGCGGAAGTAGATAAACCAGCTTGTTTCGCTAATTCTTTTATCGAATAGTGCATAAAATCATGGTGATGATGTAGCATATAGTGAACAAATGATTTCTCAGTATCCGTTAAATTTTGCATATTCTCCAATTTAGTAAATATATTCATACTATCCTCCTGATTCGATTATTATTATAACTAATTCTAGATATATACCTATGTTATTTTCAAAACCTGGTAAATTATTCCCAATTTATTTGTTTATTCTTTTGCATATTTAATAACTTTTTTTCAATCCTATTATAAATTCATATCTCTTCTAAAGTAAACTATAATAAATTTTTGATATAAAAAAACGAATACTTTTACATATTCGCTTACTCCTTCTTTTGGAAAAGTGGAGCAAAATGGATGTCACCGAAACATACTCTCTCCTTAAACAAGATATTGTATAAAAATACTATTTCCTTATTTTAATGACTTAGCTTTGTGAATTAGCCTTTCAAAGTCCTTTTCAACTTTAGACATATCATTAATATGTAATTGTTTATACTTCTCATATTCTTTTATTGCCTTGTCTGGAGCTTGTTTATGAGACATCTTTCCAGCATGTTCTAATATTTCACTATTTGAAGCTTTTAAAAATATATCCAATGTGTCTAACCAATTCTTCATATACATTGGATTTCTTCTTCTAGCTTGCAACTCTGCAAAATCGAGATACGCAGTTACAATCAGATTTAAATCACTTAATTCTTGCTCATTTAGATAATTTTTAGCAATAACAACATCAGATTTTCTAATATAATCATTTTTCCAGTTTGTTAGTCCCATATTATCTTTTTCACTATCTACACGTGAATGAATTACTTCTGCTGCTGTTTTCCCATGTGTAGCATAATGAATCTTATTCTGTACAGTTTTAAAGAATAACACCGTTGCGTCACTCTTAGAATCGTAATCAATACTTGTAGAATAAATATCTAATACCTTTCTCCAAAATACTTTCTCACTTGAACGAATATCTCTTATTCTTTCTAGTAACTCATCAAAATAATTGCCACCACTATACTCTTTCAACCTATCATCATTCATAGTAAAACCTTTAATTAAGTATTCTTTTAATATTTGATTAGCCCAAATTCTAAATTGTGTTCCTCTTAATGATTTAACACGATACCCAACACTTATAATTACATCTAAATTATAGTGCTTTGTACGATATTTCTTACCATCACTAGCAGTTGTCAAGAATTCCTTGACAACTGCATCTTGAGTAAGTTCCCCTTCATTAAATGCATTTATAATATGCAAACTTATATTCTGTTTTGTTGTCTGAAATAATTCGGCCATCTGATTTTGAGTTAGCCAAACTGTCTCACCATTTAATTGTACTTCAATTCTTGTTAACCCATCTACTGTTTGATACATTAATATTTCTGATTTTTTGTTTTCCATATTGAAAACTCCTTTTTTTGATTTTTATATTTTGAATTAACAAGTCCTTATATAAATTATAACAAATTTTAGATATTAAAAAAACGAATACTTTTACATATTCGCTTACTCCTTCTTTTGGTGCGGGTAGTGGGACTCGAACCCACAAGGTTTCCCATACGCCCCTCAAGCGTACGTGTTTACCAGTTTCACCATACCCACAAATATAAATTATATTATAACATAATCATTTTTTTTCAACAATATAAATAGTAATGAATATTTTATTAAAAATTGTTTATACTTTGTGTATTTGGAGGTGACAAATATGTTAAATGAAGATGATATTCAACTTCTTAATACTATTAGTGAATCTGCTGATATGGCAAAAGAAAGTACACAACAAGTATTGGATAAAACAACAGAAGGTAGTTTCAAAAACACATTACAAAAACAGTTAAAGAATCATAATGATATACACGAGAAAATACAAAAGATGTTACATTTTGATAATGTAAAAGCGAAACAAGCGAATCCTATTAGTAAATTTCAGGCTCAAATTGTTTCTAACCAAAAAACACTGACTGCAGACAATCCAACTTCTAAGATTGCTGAAATGGTAATTCAAGGAACGACAATGGGAACAACTGAAATAACAAAAGAGTTACATAATTATAAAGGAAGTAATTTAGAAATTAAAGTGTTAGCTCAACAATATTTAGAGTCTTTACAACAAAATATTAATGAAATGAAACCCTTTCTATAAGAAAAGACCTATTCGGTCTTTTCTTTGTTTGTCAGGAAAAACTCTTCAAGATTTTGAGTTTGTTTTATTTCTGGATCTATAATCTCTTTTAAATCAAGTTTCCCATCTAAATCATATCTAATAAAAGCAACTAGATATTTATCATTTGTTTTTCGTATTCTAAAACGATACGATGTAGTTACTTCTTCTGGTTGTTCATTTGTTCTTTCTTCAGTTTGTCTTTTCGTATACAATTCTTTAGTATTCAATTCAACATAGAATTCTTCTTTGGTTCCAGCCATAATTGTAATATCCGTGATTTGAATATCATGATCATAGTATCCTATATCATTAGCGAATAAATACTCATTTAAGGCTTGTTTAGTAATAATATACATATCTGTGTCATCAGTTTCTAATGCGAACATAGTATATGTTGGTTGTATATTAATTAAATCAGGATTTTCATCAATAATCTTTTGCATTTCATTGATTATATCTTTAGATTCTTCTGAATTACGTTTCTCTGTAATATCACCTAAATCCCATTCTTCATCCAAATTAATACTACTAAAGGATAATCCATTATTCTGTTCTTCTCCAATTTCCTTTAAAGTAATAGTACTTCCTTTGACCATAAAGTCATAATTATCCACTTTAAAATCATTGTTTAATGATATTGTATATCTTGGTGTTCCTTCGCTATCATATAAAGCTAAAGCTAATGTTCCAAACTGTTCTATAAACTCTGCATAAAACTCTTCTTTTTCATCATTTTTAGTGATTGTAATACTACTTGAAGAACCCCCTACTAGGATTTCATAAGTATCTTCATTTTCATCTACTAATTGCCAATAACCACTAATCATATTAAATACATAATTATAGGATATCCCATTCCCTCTTTCACCATATGTCCCTACATACACATCATAACTACCTTCTGTTGTAAACAATGTCACAACACAAACATCATTAGCTGTCCAATCCAACTTATAATCTACTATATTTTTATCACTGCTATAATTTTCTGGTTTAATAAAGAAACCAAAACTATTACGATAATATGTTGTTTCTAAAGTTTCTTTATCTTGTTTTATAACTAGACAACTAGAAAAATCAGGAGAATAACTAACTGTTGTTTTATAAGAACTTGTCGCTTGCATAATAAATATAATTGAAAAACTCATAATAAAACTAATACCTAAACCTATTTTATAGTTTCGTTCTTTATAATACTTCGTATTACATAACCAAATACCAATAGAGCTAACAATTAATAAAAAGATAAATCCTATTTCCATTGATCCAAACATAAATTCATATCCACGAGATTTTAACACAAGCATATATCCCATTTCCATTATTAATGTTGTTCCCCATACTAAGGAGATTAAAAATAAGGAAAGGCATTGTATAACCATATTTTTTATAGAATCTTTCTTTATTTTTTTATATACAATGTTATTTTCAATATCATCTTTATAAACAACAATCGATTCATTACTAAATCTGATAATCACATATGCTTTATATTCAACTATTTTATTAATTTCTTTATATTCATATACCTTTCCTTTATATTCAATGATATTTGGCTTTAATGCATATCCTATTTTTTGAAGATAGTTTTTCTTATGTGTATTTCTAACATACAATAATGATATTCCAATAGTTACTGCAAGAATTAAAAAGAATATCATCGAGATTGTATTTGTAGAGAAATTCACTGCGTTAGATAAATATAATGTTGTCTTTAATGTTTTAAATATATATCCCATTAAAGCTAGTCCAATTAATACTATAAAATATATTGTTAAGCGCTTTGTACGCATTAGTATTTCAATAAACGTTATTTTCCAATTTTTAGTATCATGTAAATCGATAGTAAATGGATATTCATTTTGTTCTTCCATATCTATCCCACTAAGCAGATTATCTACTGTTGTATCTAATATCGTAGCTAAACTTAATAATAGTGATATATCAGGCAATCCTGCTCCAGTTTCCCACTTAGATATTGCTTTATTTGTTACAGATAGAGATTCCGCTAATTGTGTTTGGGTCATTTTTTTTAGTTTTCTAAAATACGCTATTCGTTCGCCTACTTCTTTTGGATTCATATGTTCCTCACCTATTTTCCTTGTATTTGTTTTCATGATTATTCTCCTTAATATCCTAATTTCATTCTACTTAAGAATCCTTTTATTACAAGCAACCTATTGTAGAGAATATCCACGACACGTGGAAATAACATAAATTATATTGATATAATCGAGAAAATTTACATTTTATATAATTATTAAAAAATGAACATTAGAATGAGATATGTTCATTTTATTTATGATTATATATTTCTGATTTTATCTAATTCTTCTAAATCATAAGGTGTCTCTTGGTAAACATAATAATTCAACCAGTTAGAAAATAGTAAATATGCATGACTTCTCCACTTTACTAAAATTTCTTTATCCTTATCGTTATCTTGATAATAATTCACAGGCATATCACAAGCGATTTGTTTATCTAAATCCCGAATATATTCTTTATGCAAAGTATCAGGATCATATTCTGGGTGACCTGTTACAAAGAATTTCGAACCATCTTGTTCAGCAACTAAATAAACCCCAGCTTCTTTTGAAGTAGCTAAAATATCTAAAGTATTTACTTTTTCAATTTCTTCTTGCTTAACAGTCGTATATCGAGAATGAGGTGCATAAAATTGATAATCAAAGCCACGTAATATCTTACGATGCATTTTATCAACATTTGTATGATGTAAATAAACTCCTGATAGTTTTTTAGGTAACATATATTTATTAATACCATAAAAATGATATAAAGCTGCTTGTGATGCCCAACAGATAAAGAAAGAACTAAATACATTAGTTTTAGACCACTCCAATATCTCCTTCATTTCTGGCCAATAATCAACTTCTTCAAAGTTTAATTTTTCAACAGGTGCTCCTGTGATAATTAAACCATCATAACGATTTTCTTTAACATCCTTAAAAGTTTTATAAAAGGCCAATAAGTGCTCCTGTGGCGTATTTTTAGAAACATGGCTTTCCATATGAATCCAATCTACTTCCATTTGTAGTGGCGAATTAGAAAGCATTCTAAGCAACTGAGTTTCCGTGACAATCTTTGTTGGCATAATATTTAAAACCAGTAATTTTAATGGTCGAATTCTTTGTGATAAAGCTCTTGATTCATCCATAACAAAAATATTCTCTTCTTTTAATATTTTTGATGCTGGTAAATTATTTGGTATTTTTATTGGCATATACATTCCCCCTATTGTTTACTATTCTACCACATTATCTAAATATTTTTAATATTAAGTTGTGTATTTTGATTAGATAGGCTATATTTTAAATAGAGGTGAAAAATATGGAAGAAATATATCGTATGTATGATGAAGAATTATTATATGTATTTAATGCAGAACATGTCAAAGAAGGCATTCCTTTAGCGATTGTAAAAGATGAAGTTGATATTAAAGAAATAAATGGTTATAAAGTAATACATTATAGTGATGATTTTGAATCCTTAGTAACTATCAAATTACCAACTAAGAACCGTAAAAAAGCACAAATGATATCTCTACATAAATCCATAGAAATGATAAAGAAAGTTGCTCATGGTGTCTTATCATTTACTTATGAAGGGGTTCCTTACAGTGTTGGATTAAATCATGTTTATATGAATAACAAATTATATTTTCATGGTGCTAAATCTGGTTTCAAATTAAATGCTGTCCATTGTCCTGTAAGCTATTTAATTATTGATGATTTAGGTATCAATGAAGAACGTGCTACTCACAATCATGAATCTGTAATGATGCAAGGGACAGTAAAAATACTAGAAGATTTAGAAGTAAAAGAAAAAGTGCTAAAACAATTAATGGTAGAATTAGCACCTTCGAATCACAAAGATATTACTGAACCTATGGTTAAAGGTGTAACAATCTTTGAATTTGATATTCAATTTTTACATGGAAAATCGCATATTCGTTAAAAAGAAATTAATTCATTAAATATTTGAATAATATAAGCATCGGACATTCCTGATAAGAAATCAATGATGCTTTTTATTATTGCTTTATCATCATTTATAAAATCATAAATTGCTTTATTTTGGTATTCCTTAGGTCTTGTCACACCATCAATAATACTGTACTTTACTAACCAGTGTGAAAAGCTAGTAATTGTTTTAGGATATAGTTTTTCATCACGTTGTAACAACTCAATAATATTCATTGAAGAATCCAATGATTCTTGATAATAATTATGTAGTAATGTAAATATCGAGTCTAAAATTAATTGAACATAATTACTATGTATCTTAACTCGATCAATTAGATAAATATTCTTATAATTATATTCCATAATCGTTCTCATTACTGTATGTGCTTCTTTCGATAAACTAATACCTTTTTCAAGGGTACTATGCAAACATACATCCAATATAAAATAATTAACAATTGTTCCATTATTAATCGCTGTAAATTTATGTTCTTTAGTGATTGCATTGAGCGTATCTCTTAATGTATTTACTTGTTCATCACTAATAATATGTAAACGTAAAGCATCTTCAATATCACGAGCTAAATATGCGATTTTATCAGCCATTTTAACAACGCACCCTTCCCAAGTATAAGGATTATACTGCCCAGGGTTTTTATACTCTTTTAAATCAATAGTTTCTTCTCTTCTTTTTATCGATAATTGATTAACTTCTCCACAATGAGAAATAATACCATCACGTACTGCATATGTTAAGTTTAAATTACGACGAATATGTTCATTATCTTCTAATGTTTCAATTTCATCTACAAAATGTAAACTGTTTTTTTCATGCCAAAAAGGGTCTAAATCGTATTGCTTAGATATATTCGCAATAATCTTTTCTCCTCCATGTCCAAATGGCGCATGTCCTAAATCATGTCCTACTGAAATAGCCTTTGTTAATTCTGTATTTAAACCTAGATACTTCGCAATACTATAGCTTACAGATTCGACTAAGTTAACATGTTCACTTCGTGTACAGACATGATCATTTTCTACTGCGAAAAAAACTTGCGTTTTATGTTTCATTCTACGATATCCTTGACTAAAAACAATACGTGTATAATCACGCCCAAAGTCACTTCGTATATCATTTCTACGCCCATATAGAGATTCCTCTCTTGTTGTCGCAATTTCATAGTTAGGGTGTCCCTCAACCATTGCTTCATTTTTAAATTGTAATTTTGTCATTGTTATCACTCCATTGTCGTTATTATAAAGCATTTACTACTATTCCACAATCTAGATGATAGTATTTTAGTATTCTCATTACTATTGACTTATTATAATATCTATTTTATAATATACATACCGGCAGTCGGTTTCAAAGGAGAGTGTATGGCTAGAAATAAACATCCAGAAAAAACAATTGAACAAATTTTAGAAGTATCGACAAAATTGTTTATTAAACAAGGATATGAAAAAACAACGATTCAAGATATTATTATAGAATTACAAATGTCTAAAGGTGCTATCTATCATCATTTTAAATCTAAAGAAGAAATATTATATGCCGTTATTAATAAACGTTCTGTATATGCAAAAGGAATGTTAATAGAATTAATTAATACCACAACTGGAAAGAATATGCGAGATAAAATATCAAATATCATGATGGCTACTATTCTTGATAAAAAGAATCATGAAATAGACTCTATTTTAGTGTCACAAATATATCATCCTGAATTTGTATTAGCCGGTATGCACTCTGCTGTTTTTGATGATGCCCCTATGATAGCTAAATTATTTGAAGAAGGTGTCATTGATGGATCGATTACTACACATTCACCAGCTATTTGTGCAGAGATGTTTATCTTCTTAATAAATATTTGGATTAATCCGATATTGTTTTCTAGAGATTTACAACAAACAAAAGAGCGTCTACTATTTATGCAAAAAACAATGAAGGATTTGGGAGCTGATATCGTAACAGACGAGCTAATTGAACAAATCGTTGTAGGATACACTAATATGAATTCTTTTGAATCACAATAGCATATTTAGAAAATATGCTTTCTTTTACAAATAATACATACCAACGGTTGGTATTAAAGGAGGTGAAAACATGTTAAAAACAACTTTAAAAGCAGTAGAACTAGCATCTGATTTAACTGTAAAATCTTTAGATACTTCTATTAAATTATTAAATCAAATCTCAGATCCAGAAGACCCGCTTACAAGAACAGGTGCAACGATTAGTAAAGTTACAGCTGGTACATTAATTGTTTCTGGAATTGGTATCTCATTAGTTAGTCTTAAATGGGGAATTGGGCTCTTAGTCGCAGGTGGAGTTTCTTTAACCTCGAATATTATATATATGAATTCCATTTCAAAAACAAAATAAATATAAATAAAAAGATATAACATATTTTATTAGTTATATCTTTTTATTACTTATTTTTTTGTTAATAAACTCGCTGCTGCTTTATCAACAATCACAACTACATCTTTATGATCTTGTAAAGCACTTGCTGGACAATCTGTTGTCATTTGTCCCTCTACCAATGTTTGAATCGGTTTAGCTTTATTTTCACCACAAGCAATTAAAAGAATTTTTTTAGCATCTAAAATGTTTTTAATTCCCATAGTAATTGCATGTGTTGGAACTTCATCAATTTTACCATCAAAGAATAATCTAGCATTATCTTGTCTTGTACTCTCTTGTAATTCAATGTAATGCGTTACAGAATCAAAAGATGTACCTGGTTCATTAAATCCAATATGTCCATTAGAACCAATTCCTAATAACTGTAAATCTACTCCGTTATCAGCTAATAATGTATTATATTCATCACAATTTGTTTGGATATCTCCAAATCCTTTTGGTAAATAAATATTATGTGTATCAATATCTAATCCTTTAAATAAATTTTCATTCATAAAATAATGATAACTTTGAGGATGTGATGATTGTAAACCATAATATTCATCTAGATTAAATGTTTTAATATCTTTATAGGTAGTACCATTATTTTTATGGTCTTCAATCATTAATTCATATAATCTAATTGGTGTAGATCCCGTTGCTAAACCTAAATGTGATTTTGGATTAGAACGAACTTGTTCTAACATCACTTTAGAAGCTTCTACACTGGCTTCTTCGTAATTCTCAACTATAATTAATTGCATATTTTGTCCCTCCTCGAACATCATACTATTTTTGACAGTAAACATCAAGATATACATATTAATTTTTCTAATAAAAACGCTTTCAAAACAGAGAATATTTCTTTATTTTTAGCTAGAAATAAGGTAGAATGGAAAGTGGAGGTGTTACAATGAATAAAGGGATTGCCGCATCTAGCGGAATTGCGATTGCTAAGGCTTATAAATTAGATATGCCAGACCTTAGCGTCACTAAAGAAAGTATTACAGATATTGAGAAAGAAATTGCACGTTATGATACTGCAGTTGCTGAAGTTGCAAAAGATTTAGAGGCAATTAAAGCTACTGCTGCTAAAAACTTATCAGAAGATGAGGCTGCTATCTTTGATGCCCATGCACTTGTACTTGCTGACCCAGAAATGAAAACACAAGTAGAAGACAAAATTAAGGCAGAAAGTATTAATGCAGATGCTGCTTTAAGAGAAGTTGCTGATATGTTTATTGGAATGTTTGAATCTATGGATGATGAATATTTCAAAGAAAGAGCTGCTGACATTAGAGATGTATCTACTAGATTAATTGCTAATCTATTAGGAAAACAACTACCTAATCCAGCATTAATTGATGAAGAAGTAGTAGTTATCGCTGATGACTTAACTCCATCAGATACAGCTCAGCTAAATAAAAACTTAGTAAGAGGTTTTGCAACTAACATTGGAGGAAGAACTTCTCACTCTGCTATTCTTGCAAGAAGTATGGAAATTCCAGCAGTTGTTGCTATGAATACTATTACAAAAGCAGTAAATAATGATGATATGATTATTTTAGATGGTATTGAAGGTATTGTTATCGTTAATCCATCAGATGATCAAATTAAAGAATATACAGCTAAAAGAGATGAGTTCTTAGCTTATAAAGAAGAACTTAAAAAATTAAAAGATGAAGAGTCAGTAACATTAGATGGACATCATGTAGAATTAGTAGCTAATATCGGTTCACCAAAAGATATCGATGCAGTTATTGAAAATGGTGGAGAAGGTGTTGGTCTATATAGAACTGAGTTCTTATATATGGAATCAGCGGAATTACCAACTGAAGAAGAACAATTTGTTGCTTATAAAGCAGTATTAGAAGGTTTGAATGGAAAACCTGTAGTTGTTAGAACTTTAGATATTGGTGGAGATAAAGAATTACCAGCATTAGAATTACCTAAAGAAATGAATCCATTCTTAGGTGTTCGTGCAATTCGTTTATGTTTCCAAGAAGAAGAAGTATTTAGAACACAATTAAGAGCATTACTTAGAGCTTCAGTATATGGAGATTTAAGAGTTATGTTCCCTATGATTGCTACATTAGGTGAATTTAGAAAAGCTAAAGGTATCTTAATGGAAGAAAAAGCTAAATTGGAAGCGGAAGGTATCAAAGTATCTGATACAATGCAAGTTGGTATCATGATTGAAATCCCTGCTGCTGCTGTATTAGCTGATCAATTCGCTAAAGAAGTTGATTTCTTCTCTATTGGTACAAATGACTTAGTACAATACACATTTGCTGCTGATAGAATGTCAACATCAATCTCATACTTATATCAACCATTCAGTCCATCAATTTTACGTTTAGTTAAAAATGTAATTGATGCTGCTCATGCAGAAGGTAAATGGACTGGTATGTGTGGAGAAATGGCTGGAGAAGCAATTGCTGCACCATTACTAATTGGTTTAGGATTAGATGAATTCTCTATGTCAGCTACATCAGTATTATCACAAAGAAAACTAATCAGAGGAATGAAAAAATCTGAAATGAATGAATTAGCTGAAAAAGCTTTAAATTGTGGTACTATGGAAGAAGTAGTAGATTTAGTAAAAACATATGTAGATGTAGACTAAAAAGAAGGTTCGTATGAACCTTCTTTTCTTATTCAATAATTATCCCTACCATTGTAACATTTCATAATATGTATCAACACTATTAAATGCTTGCTTATAGTCGTCTACTTTAACCATTTTTTCTTTAGACCCATCGATTGAGGAAATATATAAACTATTATAAGACTCCTCTAAGAGTACAGTTTGAATATAATATTCAATTCTAGCGTTTTCAATAACAAACTTCTCATTACCACTATTATCTACATACTTCACAATATCCCCTACCAAAACTAAAATATAGGCATTATGAGAAGGCATTTTATTTTCATGTACAAATGGTGTAGCATCTTCTGCAGGTGCTTGTAAATGAATGGCTTTAGAGAAAGTTTGTTTATTCGTTATCTCTACTCCAGCAATATTCTCTTTAGCTGCAACAACAACATTTTGAGATGTTGGTTTTTCTTGCATGTTTTTAGTAGAAACAAAATCTAGTAATTGTATTTTCAATATTTGATTTTCAGTTATTACTTCTTCTATTGCATATGTTTCTTTTATATCGTCAGTATTAGAATTTGTTCTTTGTGTTAAAATCACAACAGTTATAATCAAGCACAAAGAAACGATTCCAATTAATAACATTGCATTTTTAGATAATTTTCGACGCATATCATCACCTACCTACATATATAATAACATATTATTAAAAAAAACTACAATCACAACTATTTATAGATACTAAAAAAGGAAGATATTTTCTTCTCTTTTATTTACTGCTATTTTTCTTTACATTTAAATCCTTGTTTTTCAAGATCTTCTATTCCTAAATCTAAAGAAACATAATCAACATCATTTCCGTTAGAAGCTTCTACTAACCCTTCTGCTACTAACTCATCCATATCAGCTTTTGAATAATTAACAGTTAATGTTCTTGTCATTACTCCATCTTTAACTTCAACTTTGAAGTCTACTCCGTCAAGACCTTCGTAATCATCTGCATATTCATCTTCATACATTTCTTTGATATCAGCATCAGAGTATACTGAAGTGTCTATATAATCATTATAATCCTCTACTGCTACAATTGTATATTCAGTTACTTCATCACCTTTAGCTTCATAAGTTGCTTCAGTTGTTCCGTAATCATTTTCCATTTTACAAACTGTAGTTGTTTCTTTTCCTCCGAAACATCCTGTTAATAATAATAACACTGCTGATAGTCCTAAAACTCTTTTCATTCATATTCTCCCTTCATAATAAGTGCAATATTATTTTACCATAAAATTACTATACTTGTCAGTTAATTTGTACCAAATCTTGTACATTTTATGACAAAAAAAGAAAAAGCATGGATTTCCATGCCTTTCATTATATTTTGTTTGTCTCAGACATAAATTTTTGTAGTTCTTCATCTGTTGCTAAAACAAAATGTGTATCTGTAATTTGTTGTTGCGTTCCTAAATTATAATCTAATCCACTAGCTTCATAATCATATTCTAATGAAATTCTAGTTTTTTCTACTTTTGGATTTGGATGTGGAATCGCAGATAGTAATGATTTTGTATATGGATGTAATGGATTATTAAATATTTCATCAGTCGTTCCAGTTTCCACTAGATGTCCTAGATGTAATACACCAATACGATCACTAATATATTTTACCATTGATAAGTCATGCGCAATAAATAAGTATGCACACCCTGTCTCCTCTTGAATTTCCTTCATTAAGTTAACTACCTGTGCTTGAATCGATACATCTAAGGCACTAATTGCCTCATCTGCAATAATTAGCTCAGGATCCATAATTAAGGCTCTTGCAATTCCAATACGTTGTCTTTGTCCACCAGAGAATTGGTGAGGATAACGATTGGCATGCTCACGAGATAAACCAACTTTATCAAGAATTTTATATACTTTTTCATTACGTTCTTCTTTTGAGTTATATAACTTATGCACATCTAATCCCTGTGCAATTATATCAATTACTTTTTTTCTTGGGTTCAAACATGCCATTGGATCTTGGAAAATCATTTGCATCTTTGTACGAAGTAATTTTGTTTTTTCATTAGATAGCTTTCCACTAATGCTATGTCCATCGAAAAGTACTTCTCCACTAGTTGGTGTATATAAACGGATAATCGAACGACCAGTAGTTGATTTACCTGACCCTGATTCTCCAACTAATCCATAGGTTTCCCCTTTGTTAATAACAAATGAGATTCCATCAACAGCTTTCACAGTAAATTTACGACTCACTTTAAAATGTTGTTTTAAATCTTTTACGACTAATAGAGGCTGGCTCATACTATACATCCTCCTTTAATAATCTTTCAATACGATCTTTTAATTGTTGTGGCATTTCTACTTTAGGTGCATCTTCATGTAATAACCAAGTAGCAGCTAAATGTTTATCGTTCACTTTAAACATTGGTGGTTCTTGTTTGAAGTCAATTTTTAAAGCGAATTGATTACGAGGTGCAAATGCATCCCCTTCCACTGGTAATAAAAGATTTGGTGGACTTCCTGGAATCGTAAATAATTTGTCATCATTTGTATTTATATCTGGCATAGATGATAGTAATCCCCAAGTATATGGATGCTTTGGATCATAGAAAATATCATTAATTGGACCTTTTTCAACAATCTTACCTGCATACATAACTGCTACATAATCAGCTACTTTGGCAACTACTCCTAAATCATGCGTAATATAAATAACTGATACATTACGTTCTTCTTGAACTTTTTTAATTAATTCTAATATTTTTGCTTGAATTGTAACATCTAAAGCCGTTGTTGGCACATCACAAATCAACACATCAGGTTTACAAGCTAAAGCAATAGCGATAACTACACGTTGTCTCATCCCACCTGATAATTGGTGAGGGTAGTTTTTCATACGTGCTTCAGGATCTGTAATCCCTACTAATTCTAATAATTCTACAGCTTCTTTATGAGCTTCTGCTTTTGGAGTATTGAAATGATGCATCATTCCCTCCATTATTTGTTTTCCAATTGTCATTGTTGGGTTTAATGAAGTCATTGGATCTTGGAATACCATGGCAATACGACGTCCTACGATATGTTGATTCATATAACTTTTTGAGCATTTAACAATGTCATCTGTTACTGTTTCACCACTTCTTTTAGTGTACGTATATTCAATGGAACCATTTTCAATAGTACCATTACTACTTAAAATACCCATAATAGCTTTTGTAGTAACTGATTTACCTGAACCTGATTCTCCAACAATAGCAACAGTTTCACCTCTAAATAAATCTAAGTTAACACCACGAATTGCATTTACTTTTCCAGCTCCAGTAGTAAATGAAATGTTTAAATCACGAATTTTTAATACATGTTCTTTCATCATTACTACCCCCTACATCTCTTTCATTCTTACGTCAAATGCATCACGTAATCCATCAGCTAACAAGTTAAAGCTTAACATTAAGATAGCTAAAATAATAACTGGAATAAATAACATATATGGAGCTGTTAAAATCGATTTATTCCCTTCACTAATCAACACACCTAAAGAGGCAGTTGGTGGAGGTACACCTAATCCAATGAACGCTAAGAATGCTTCTGTAAATATCGCATTTGGAATAGAGAACATTGACATAATTATAATTTGACCAAAAATATTTGGTAATACATCTTTTAATAGAATAGTGAAACTTCCACTACCTAATGTTCTAGAAGCAAGAATAAACTCTTGTTCTTTTAATTTTAATACTTGGGCTCGGGCGGTCCTACTCATACCTATCCACCCCGTAATTAACAGAGCTAAAGTAATTGTTGTTAACCCTGGTTGTAATACAATCATCAGTAACGTTACGATGATCAAGGTTGGAATACCTGAGACGATTTCAATAAAACGTTGCATCGCAATATCAACAATACCACCAAAATATCCAGAAATTAATCCGTATGTCATACCTATAACAATATCAATCGCTACAGCTACTCCAGCAATAAATAGTGATACTCTTGTTCCTTCCCAACAACGTGTAAATAAGTCACGTCCTAAAGAATCTGTTCCAAACCAGTAATATACATCATCGGCACCTTTTTCTGCATAAACATCTCTACCATTCTTTGTCCCATCTAATATACCTAAATTTTCAATTACAGGTATTCTAGGTGGCATGGCTATATGTTTTGTATTTTGTTCTTTATAGCTATATCCACTAATCATTGGTCCAATAATTGCCATGAATAGGATAAAACCAATACATATAAGTCCAAAAATAGAACCTTTATTTCTTTTTAATCTGCCAAATACATCTTGCCAAAAGCTTTGAGAGCTAAAGTTTGCATCATGATGAATATCATTGGCTTCGCCTACTAATTCAAAATCATCGGCTTGAAAAGTATATTCATCCATTTTACTTACCTCCCCATGCTTATCTAATACGTGGATCAATAACACCATATAAGTTATCAACTACCAGCATTACAATAATATATAGAATACTATAAATTAATGCACAGGCAATCGTAACATTATAATCGTTTGTTTGAATCCCTTGTACTAATAATGACCCAATTCCTGGAATTGAGAAAATCTTTTCTACTACTAATGAACCCGTTAATACACTAGCAACCAATGGTCCTAATACTGTAATAACAGGAATTAATGCATTTCTAAGTGCGTGTCTAAAAATCAAAGTTTTCTTTGGTAGCCCTTTAGACTCCGCTAATAACATATATTCTGAATTTAATACATCTATCATCTCTGAACGTGCAAAACGAGCCACTGTTGCCATCGTCATCATGGATAAAGCTATGGATGGTAAAACACTCGATGAGAACGCATTCGTTGAATTATAGAATAACGGGAACGCTCCTAATTTAAATCCTATAAAATATTGTAGTCCTAAGGCAAATACGAATGCCGGTACGGATACACCAATAACTGATAATACAGTTGAGAATGTATCTAACCATGTATTATGTTTAAGTGCAGCTAATATTCCTAATAGCAAACCTGTTATAGATCCTAAAGCAATCGCTTGTACCCCTATACGAATCGAAATTGGTACTTTTTCCGCCAACATTGTAGTTATATCTGCATTCTTTTGAATAGAATAAGAAACACCAAAATCAAATTCTGTAAATACCATTATTAAGTAATTTTTAAATTTAATAATAAAAGGTTGATCTAATCCATATTTTGCATATAGTACATCTTTTTGCGCTTGTGTTAATTTTTCATCATTAAATGGAGAACCTGGCATAAATTCTAACATTAAATATAAGATGAAAGTAATAACTAAAATTGTTATCGCAGCAAGAAGCAATCTTTTTGCAATATATTTTAACATTTTACTTCTTCTCCCTTCCTCTATACATACCTATATATTGTAATTCTATACTCTATATAAACCAGTTTGTAATCAAACCATAAAAAAATGTATAGTTATAAAAACAGTATATACAAACTGACTTTGAGTGTCAATGAAATATTTTGTTTTTTCGATGGTGAAAACGCCATATTTCTGATAAAAACAAATTTCCAAATAAATAGTTCTAATATGTATACAATATTAAAGTATTATACAACTTTTTACAAAAAATGCAATGGTTCGACATTAGAAATGATTATTACAAAATAAAAATGACTCAACAGTCTTGAGTCATTCTTATTTTTTTATAATAATGCTTGTAAATGACTAACAATATCAGTCTTTGAAGTAAAGCCAATGATTTGATCTACTGCTTTACCATCTTTGAAAATAATCATGTTAGGAATAGATTGTACACCATATTGACCAGCTAATCCTTGATTTTGATCAACGTCTACTTTTACTATTGTTACATCTGCCATATCTTGATCAATTTCTTCTAATACTGGAGCGATCATTTTACATGGTCCACACCAATCCGCATAGAAATCTACTAAGACAACCCCCTTACTTGTTTTATCTACAAAATTTTCGCTGTTAATAATTTCCATATTTATCACCTCACTTATATTATGACCATAATTGGAATTTTATCAATCAATTTGCTTGATTTTTTAATAATATGTATTTTTCAATAGCGTTAATCAACGGACCTTTTTCATTTATCCAAAAACCATTCACTCTATTTCCTTTATATAAATTAATGTAATAACCATCTGTTTCAATAATATCATTATCTGAATAATGTTCTACTTCTTCTTCAAATATTTTTATAAATATTTCATAGTCTTCTTTTGTATGGAGTCCATAATACATACTTGAATCCGCTTTTTCAAAAGTTATTCGATTGTTATCCTTCATATTTTCTAGGATACTAAAATATTTTGAATAGTGACTTGCATATAAAGAATCTGTTTCTACTATTTGTTGTACAATTTCTTCATACTGCGCTTCATTAACATAATAATCACGATATACAGTATCTCCATCAGATAATTGATATTTTAAGGAAATCATTTGATTCTCTATTTCTTTATTTGTTGTATCAATGAGATATTGATGGATTTCTTCAATACTTGATATTCCTTTCTCATCAAGCACTGGTTCTATATCATAAATTGCATAGGAATTTCCTTCTATAGATAATATAGCACTTTCTACATCTTGTGGTACATAGTTTTCTAGTAGATGACGACTGGAAATGAAAACAATAGTAGTAAAAGCAGAAAGAATAATTGTTTGAATAACCACAAAACGAATATTAATTCTTTTTGTCTTTTCTAATTGCACTACAATAGATAATAATAGTGTTATGGTAATATAAATAATAAAAATATAATGTGACGTATATCTAGTCACAGCGATAGTTGTAATAATCCATGAAAAACAAATTATAATAGCACTCTTAATAATAATATCTAACATCGGAAAAACTAAACCAATTCCTGTGTTTTCCATATTACGTTTATAGCTAAAGAGAATTCCCAACACTATTAACGCTACAATATATATACTATATATCACAATAGTATTTACTGTCATATCACCTGTATGACAATCTTTCCATAAGGTAACAAATGGTACTATATAGGAAGTTAATGTATCAATAAAATAAATATTCTCTATCCCATGAATAAAAACAGTAAATAGACTTAATAAGCTTACATATAGTGTCATAGGCAATAGTGTTACTATAAAATATAAGAAACCATGCATCATTACTGTTCCAGTAATAACTGCTACAAAACAAGCAACACTATAATATAATATTATTAGTAGAATGACAGGAAATATAGGAACGATATAAACATTTAGTAATGTAGCTGCCATATAATATCCAAAAACAGGAAATAAAATAGCACAAAGTCCACTACTATATTTAAGTATAAATAATCCATGTTTTGTCCAAGGCAAAGAAGACATATGGGTAGCTTTAGTTTTATCATGTAAATATGAAAAATTTGTTATTGGTATTACAAGTACAATAATCATTATCATTAAAAATAATAAAATAGTATTAATTTCATTCTTTAAAGACATTAAAGATAAGACAAGGCTAATTCCTAGCATCCCTGAAAATAGAATGATAATTTCTCGTAAACGTTTTATATCATTTTTCCATAAGCTACTCATAGTAATACCCCACTTCCTTTATATTCTGGAGTTTCATTTCCCCATCCTCATATTGGACATCTATTTCTATTGTGTAATCAACCCAAACCCATTGTTCTTCTACATTATCTTGTTCACCAATATCAGTATCTTTTATTTCTACATACATAGGTAACTCAAAATAATATTTATTGTCTTCCATTTTGATTAAATACATATATATATCATTATCTACTAATGCGATATTCTGACTTTTAGTTAATGTCTCACCTTCTACGATATCTAATACTTCACTTGTTGATTTATCATAGCCAAATTCTTTTTCAATCAATTCAATTGCTTGTGTTGCTAGTTTTACATTTTCTTGATTTATTGAAGAAAATACAATTTCTTGAATTTCAGGTATATCTAAAAGAACACTATTTATATAACTATATTCCCATCGAATATCATATGTGTATCGTTTAAATAAATCTTCATATTGATATTTACGATTTGATAGTATAGATTTAATATCCTTCAGATCATTTGATGAAAATAACGAAACCATTTCGCCATCTGTATTTGGGTAGTATACCCCTTCACCTTCAACAATAGCGTTAGAATTATATACTTGCCAGTATGGTTCTGATAAAATGATATCCAACTCTTGATCAATACGGTATTTCATTATCTCACCAAGCATTGCCGCATCATTTTCCATCAGAAAATCTTTAAATACTTGTTCCTCTACATAATATGTTAAATCTACTCGAGATGTTTGCGTAACATAATTTGGAACTTCATCTTCATATATTATAGTATCCATATATGGATCATTTTTATAACCAAAAATATGAATGTCTACAATATCACCAATTGGATATACACTAGTATATACTTGTTCTTTATGTTTTTCTAAATAATCAATTAATTTAGTAACAGTCTCTTTTGAAAGCTCACTCTGTATCCATTGATAGAATACTTCATCATGATATTCACCAACTGTAATACTGATAGTATCCATATCTTGTATTTTTTCTTTTTCTTTAATATAGTTATAATTTCCTGTTTGGTAACATGCAAAAATACTAAGGCATATTAATGGAATATAAATAGCCAATGAGCGATATATATGTGTGCTTTTAAATAACAATTCCATCCCTAATGCAAAAACAATTCCAATTATAATATATAAAACTATATTAAGAATAAAGGCATTTCCTTCATGGGCATAAACTAAGTTAGCGCCATATATAAATAATAAATAGATAGCCATTGTTCCTGCAAAAACAATAACAATACGAATCATATAATTTGTTGGACTAAAAATAATAATTTCATCGGTCTTTTCTAATGGGCGATGTTTATAAACAAAATAACTACCAATAAAAAAGGATACGCCTATAAATAAATGAAATATCAAAAATGGCCAAGTAGTTATATCATAATTCGTTAAGAAATCTATTCCGCTTAGAACTGGTAAGAATAATCGTATATTGTCAAGGCTACTATTATTAATATCCCCCATCGCTAATGTCTTTCCAATAAGAGCGATTCCAATATACAAACCTGCTGGAATCGAATAAAAAGCTAACGAAAACAAGAATTGTCCAATTCGTTTACCAGAAATACATACAACAAAAAAGGAAATGCTGTAATAAATGAAGACTAAAACAATTGCTGAAAAAAACATTTTACTTAAAAAGGCTTCTAACATATATGTCTCATATTGAATACTACTTATATAAATGCAAAAAATCTGAATCAGTAACGGAATAATAATCAATATAAAACCTGCAAGATATTGTGTAAACCATAAAGTTGATGAAGCAATTGGTAGTGTACGCATATAGGTAGAATCCGTTTTATTACTCAAATATCCTTGTACAATGCCAGCATAAATCGTCGTTAAAACAAAAGCTGAAACCAAGAATATTCCAATTGCCATGATAAATGCACCTTCACTAATAATACCCAGTAATGTAAAACCACTAAATAAAAGTAAAGATACTTTTAAAGGTAATAGGTTGTTTTTAAGGATATTAATTAGTAATGCTTTATTAACCCAAGACTTCTTGTATTTCATCATTTACACCTCCTAATGTAAAGATGAATATTTCCTCCAATCGCACTGGTAGACATTCATTTACAATAGGCTCATATGCATCTATTATAGAAGCAATTGTTTCTAGTTCTCCTTCTATAATCATTGTATGAATACGCCCCATATATTGATAATCAACAATATGTAATTCCTGCTTTAATTTCATGATATCACTTTCATTCTTAACTACTAGTTGATATTTATGATAGCTATTTTTAAGTTCTTCTAAACTCTTTTCAAAGAATAATTTTCCTTGATGAAGTAAAGCAATATGATCACACATGGCATCAAGTTCATGTAAATGATGACTGGAAATAAAAATAGTCATTTGTCTATTTGCAACATCATCAATTAAAATATCCCAGATTTCTTTTCTAATTTGTGGATCTAAACCATCAAATGGTTCATCCATAATTAAGTACTCTGGTTGAATAGATAAAGCTAAAATAAATAATACTTGCTTTTTCATTCCTTTAGAAAAAGTAGTGAAATTATCCAAACTACTTTTATTAAATCTTTGCATTAATTGTTGATATCTTTCACGATTAAAATTTGGATAGATTTCACGATATAATTTTTCAATATCTGCTACTCGATTTCCAAACGTCATCGGAAATTCATCAGGTATGTATACTAATTTTTCTTTTGTATGGGGATTTTCATATACTCGATTTCCATCAATTTCAATATATCCCATGTCTGGTTTATAAGCACCAACCATATGGCGGATTAAAGTAGTTTTACCAGCTCCATTAGCACCAATGATTCCATAAATTGAACCTTTAGGAATCTCTAATTGTATATCATCTAATATTAGTTTATTACCTATCTTTTTAGATAATCCTTTGATTTGTATCATATTATTCCTCCCAACTCGCCTTTAAAATACCACATAACTCTTCGTAAGGCATATCAATGTATTTACAAGTAGTAATCAATTTTTTACATTCTTCAATAATATTTTTTTTCAGATTTTCCGTTTGACTTTGTTGTTTTTCACTAACAAAGCTCCCTTTACCAGGAAGAGAATGTATAAATTTTTGTTCCTCTAACATCCGATATGCTTTTACAACTGTATTTGGATTAATATGCATTTGTGAAGATAGCTCTCTTACTGATGGTAGCTTTTCTCCAGTTTGTAAAATTCCTTTACTAATATAATCTAAAAATTGTTCATAAATTTGTTCATAAATAGGAATATTACTATTTTGATTAATTTGCATGCAATCACGCTCCTATATTTTTGATAACTACTCACAAATAGTATAACAAATCGACATCTGTATTACAACAAATAACACAGTTAGAAATATGTTAATAATTACAATCTATGTAAAAAGATTGCTTTTTTGTAGAATTTCAGTACAATATAAGGTGTTATAAATAGGAGGTTTATATATGCGTAAAGTAGCAATCATAACGGATAGTAATAGTGGTATAAGTCAAAAAGAGGGAACTGCCTTAGGAGTTAGAGTATTGCCAATGCCTTTTACCATCAATGGGGAAACCTTCTATGAAGATATTAACCTAACGCAAAACGAATTTTATGAAAAATTAATGTCCAATGCGGAAGTATTTACTTCACAACCATTAGTTGGAGACGTTAGTATTTTATGGAATGAAGTTTTAGAGGAATACGATGAAATTGTGCATATTCCTATGTCTAGTGGATTAAGTGGTTCATGTCAAACGGCTATTATGTTAGCAGAAGAGTATGATGGAAAAGTTGAAGTTGTAGATTCTCAACGTATTTCTGTTACTCAAAAATGGGATGTTTTACATGCTTTAGAATTATCAAAACAAGGTAAAAGTGCTAAAGAAATTAAAGAGATATTAGAAGAAACAAAATTAGATGCTTCTATCTATATTACTGTAAATACATTAGAATATTTACGTAAAGGTGGACGTATTACCCCAGCGGCAGCATTACTTGGGAATATGTTAAAAATCAAACCCATCTTACAAATTCAAGGTGAAAAGTTAGATTCATTTGCCAAAACAAGA
This sequence comes from Coprobacillaceae bacterium, assembly GCA_047973105.1. GTDB lineage: Bacteria > Bacillota_I > Bacilli_A > Erysipelotrichales > Coprobacillaceae > CAKVJS01. The sequence goes on from JBKEBJ010000458.1 coordinate 24,299, forward strand.
ACTATGAATAAAGCAACAAAAATAATGTTGGATGCTTCAATTAAAGATATTGAAACTAGAATTGATCCTATATCAAAAGGAGAGAATGCATATATTTGTATTGCATATACTTACGATAAAGAACCAGCATTAGAGTTAAAGAAACAATTAACAGCGTTATATCCGCAACATGAAATATTCTGTGATCCATTATCATTAAGTGTATCTTGTCACATTGGACCACATGCATTAGCGATCGCTGTGTGTAAAAAGATTGTATAATTTAGACAAGATATATTTCTTGTCTTTTTTGTTTGACTATTACATCTGTTTAGCGATATAATGAGTTGTAAAATTAGTCGTTATTTGCTTTACTAGTTTTTTATAATGTGCCTACAATATAATATGGGTACATTTTAATCATAAGGTATAATATTTCAACAAATAACAAAAATATAAAAGGAGGTTAATTATGCAAGAAAAGTCAAAAAGTAACGTACAAAAAACTGGCAAAAAAACAGAAGTTACTAAACAAAATGCATCGAAATCGAAACCATCGAGATCAAATGCAACAAAACAAAATGTAACAAAATCAAATGTTACAAAAACAAACAAAACAAAAAAAGAAGCTACTCATAATAAAACAACAAAAAGAAAACCAACATCTTCACCAACAACTCCGTCTTCTTCCTTAGAAACTAAGGTATTTGCTTTAGGAGGATTAAATGAGGTTGGAAAGAACATGTACTGTGTGGAACATGATAATGAATTACTTATCATTGATGCAGGTGTTAAATTCGCTGAAGAGGGTTTACCTGGGATTGATTATGTCATCCCAGATTATAGTTATTTAAAACGTAATGAAAAGAAAATTAGAGGTTTATTAATTACTCATGGACATGAAGATCATATTGGTGGTATTCCTTTTCTATTACAAGTAGTTAAGATTCCATTTATCTATGCATCGCCTTTAGCGGCTGCAATGATAACAAGAAAATTGGAAGAAAAGAAATTAACAAACGCTACTAAGATTATCCATATAAATGATGAATATTTTATTAAGACTAAGTATTTTAATGTTGGTTTCTTTAAAACAAATCACTCTATTCCTGAATCTATGGGAATTATCATTAATACGCCAAATGGTCGTGTAGTATCTACAGGAGATTTCAAGTTTGACCTATCACCAGTTGGTGATCCTGCTGATTATCAAAAGATGTCATTTTTAGGAGAAACAGGCGTTACATTATTATTAAGTGATTCTACTAATGCGGAAGTTCCAAATTTCTCAATTAGTGAAAAAAAGGTGGCAAACTCTGTACAAGAAGAATTTAGAAAGACTGAAGGTCGTTTAATTGTTGCAACCTTTGCTTCAAATGTTCATCGAGTACAACAAATAGTAGAAGCTGCAGTAAAATTTAATCGTAAAATATTAGTCTATGGACGTTCAATGGAAAATAACATTCAAGTATCACGTGCTATGGGTTATATTAAGGCTCCAGATAAATTCTTTATTAAGAATGATGCCGCTCGTAAATTACCAGATAATGAAATTTGTATTTTATGTACTGGTTCTCAAGGAGAAGCATTAGCAGCGTTAAGTCGTATTGCTGCTGGAACTCATAAATATGTCAAAATCAAACCAGGAGATACTGTTGTATTCTCTTCTAGTCCAATACCTGGTAATGGACCAAGTATCAATCGTGTTGTAAATAAATCATTTAGAGCTGGTGCTAAAGTACTAGTTAATACTGCTTTTAATAATTTACATACATCAGGACATGCATCACAAGAAGAACAAAAACTAATGATGTTATTAACAAAACCAAAATTCTTCTTCCCAGTGCATGGTGAATATCGTATGTTAAAGATACATGCTAAATTATCACAAGAAGTGGGTGTTCCAGAAGATCATACTTTTGTATTAGCGAATGGTGATACAATTCTTTTAAAAGATGGAGAAGCAAGCCTAGGACCTAGAATTCATGTAGAAGATATTTATGTTGATGGTAATGATATTAGTGGTTTATCTACTGCGGTTCTTAGAGACCGACAAATTCTATCAGAGGATGGAATGGTGTCTATATTAATTAGTATGGATTCACGTGGTGGTAAATTATTAGCTCGTCCTGTTATTATTTCACGCGGTTTTGTATATATGAAAGATAGTTTTGGAATGATCCGAGAGGCTGAAAATTAGTAAATGAAGCATTAACTAAATTACTTAAAGGTAAAACTACGTTTGGTGAGATTAAAAATACTACAAGAGATACGCTATCTGCATATTTCTATCGTAAAACAAAACGTAATCCAATGATTATACCAGTAATCATGAATAAGAAATAATATGGCTAAAAACAAGAAAAAGAGATCGACGCGAAGTACAATATTTAAATTATCTATTCTTTTACTCTTAGTCTCTATTGTTTCTGGATATTATTATGGTCATTTCATTGCTCCAACTGATTATAAAGTAACATCTAAAACGATTACATCTGATAACCTCTTAACATCTGCTTCAGATGTTAAGATTGGATTCATTAGTGATATTCATTTAAAAGATAAAGAGGATATTAGTCGCCTAAAAGAAATTGTTACAACGATGAATAAACAATCTTTTGATATTGTTATATTTGGTGGTGATTTATACGACGCTGAACCCTTTAGTAACGCAGAAGTTATTTCGATATTAAAAGATATTAAAAGTTCCTATGGTAAGTTTGCAGTGCAAGGAGAAAAAGATTTCCTTTATAGCAACGATGTCATATCTGTATTAAGTGATAGTGGTTTTGAAGTCTTACATAATGAATATCGAAAAATCCATTATAAAGACACTGCTTTTGCATTATTTGGTTTAGAAAATAATGGAGATATTTCTTCCTTATTAAATGATGATAACCGCGAAATGTTTAAAATGGTTGTTGTCCATGAGCCAGATTACTTTGGACAATTGCAAGCTCAAGATATAGATTTACAATTATCTGGCCATAGTATGGGTGGATATGTAGATTTGCCTATCTATGGTCCAGTATTCAAAAAGACAAATGCTGAAACATATGTCAATGGGACTTATGAAAAAAATCAATCAACACTAATTATTTCAAATGGATTAGGTTTGGAGTCTTCACATGAGTATCGCCTCTTCTGCCCTAATGAAGTTATTTCTATTACAGTAAAAGGCACAAAGGAACTACCCAAAGAAGAGCCACCTGTTGAAGAAACCCCAGTAGAGGAAGATGTTCCTCCTGAGGAAGAAGTAATTAACGATCAACCAACAGAAGATATTCCTGTTGAAGATGAAAATCAACAACAAGAAGTTCCACAATAAAACAGTAGCCCTTTGAAAAATAAGGCTATTGTTTTTTAATTATAGATTTTAAAAATAAGAAATCTATGTTATAATATTGTTAGTCAAAAGACTGGTATTTATGCAGAAGAAAAGGAAGAGTTTGGCCTCTTCCTTTTTCGCTAATTTGGAAACCGGCATTATGCAGTTAGATACTTATTTACCTATCGTCTTTTTTTAAAAGAATACAAGTAATAACTAAAATCATATAGAGCATTACTAAGTGCCCCACATAATCTCCTAACTTACATCTTTGCCAGTTTCCTAGCATGATGTTTCTGCATCCAGTTTGCCTCCTTAGCACACTTTATGTGCACTAAAATCATAACATAAATGCTATACTATGCAGCCCCGAAGTTGTTTCGAGTATTTCCTAATTATTTTTCAAATACAGTTCCAATTCCATGGGTTGTAAAGATTTCAATTAGAATGCTATGCTCTAATCGTCCATCTAAAATATGAACACTCTTTACATCGTTTTGAACAGCTTCTATACAATTATTTATTTTAGGAATCATCCCCCCACTGATGATTTTTTTTTCTAATAATTGCTTCGCTAATTCGGTATCAATAGTAGAAATTAATGTACTAGGATCTTTAGGGTCTTCTAATACGCCTTCAATATCGGTTAAGAATACTAGTTTACTGGCATTTACAGATCTAGCAATAGCAGTCGCCACATCATCAGCATTGATATTATATCCATGGTATTTTTTATCTAACCCTAAAGTAGAGATAATTGGTGTATATCCAGTATCTAATAATGTTGTAATTAAAGTATTATCAATATGTGTTATATTTCCAACATATCCAATATCTTGTCCCTCAGGAGCAAACTTTTCAACAGTAATCATATTTCCATCTTTACCCGATAATCCTACTGCATGGGTCCCTAAACGCTCCATATGTTGAACTAATCCTTTATTAATCTTTCCAGATAATACCATCTCTGCAACTTCCAATGTTTCTTTATCAGTAACACGTAATCCATTTTTAAATTGACTATCAATTTCCACTTTATTTAGCCAAGTATTAATATCATTACCACCACCATGAACAATAATTGGTTTAATACCAACAGACTTTAATACAGCAATATCTTTTAAAACACTCTGTTTTATAACCTCATTTGTCATAGCGCTACCACCATATTTAATAACAATCGTATCACCATGAAACTTTTGAATATATGATAAAGCATCAACTAACACCTGTGCTTTGTTTATTTCTTTTGTATGCATAAGCCCCTCCTATGAACGATAATCACCATTAATTTTAACATAGTCATATGTTAAATCGCATCCCCAAGCAACCGCTTTTTCAAGTCCATTATTTAATTCTATCTTCGCAACTACTATTTCACTAGATAATATCTCAGTAGCGAATTCTTCACTATATTCTACTGCCATTCCTTTATCTACTAATTGTAATTCTCCCTTATCACTACTAATTGTTAAAGCAACTTGATATGGATCAAATGTTGCTCCAGAATATCCCATGGCACATAATATTCTTCCCCAATTAGCATCACTACCATATATCGCTGTTTTTACTAATGGTGAAGCACAAACACTTCTTGCAATACTTTTTGCTTGGACAATATCATGTGCCTTAGTAACTTGTACTTCTAATAATTTTGTTGCTCCCTCTCCATCGCCAGCAATCTGTTTAGCTAAATATTCACAAATATAAATAACAGCTCTTTTAAAAACGTTATAATCATAATTTTCTTCTTTTAATTCTTTATTTCTTGCTAGTCCATTTGCCATTAATAATACAGTATCATTTGTTGAAGTATCACGATCCACAGAAATCATATTAAATGTATCAGAAATTGCTTCTTTAATAATTTTATCTAATAATTTTTTTGATATATTCATATCCGTTGTAATAAATCCTAACATTGTTGCCATATTTGGATGAATCATTCCAGACCCTTTACAGCATCCTCCAATAGTAACTATTGTCTCACCAATTTCTATTTCTACTGCTATCTCTTTTGGTTTAGTGTCCGTTGTCATAATTGCTTCGGCCACTAAATGACCTCCATTTGTAGAGTCATCCAATAATTCTTTAACTTTAGGTATACCTTTTTTTATTGTCTCAATTGGTAATTGATTGCCTATAACCCCTGTTGAACAAATATAAACTTCTTGCTTCTTTATATTAAAGTTTTCAGCTACCTCTATTGCAAAAGCCTCATTTAACTTTACTCCCTCTTCTCCAGTACAGGCATTAGCTACGCCACTATTGATGGCAATAACACGACCCGTTTCATAATTACTTGTTAACTCCTTATCCCAAATAACAGGTGCTGCTTGTACAACATTAGTAGTAAATGTTCCTACTACTTTAGCATCTACCTCACTAAAAATAATTCCTAAATCTTTTTTCTCTTTTTTTATACCTACATGTGCTCCTGCCCCATAAAATCCTTTTGGGCTTGTAACACTACCATTTTTTATAATTTTCATATTTCCTCCTAGTTTTATAGAATCAATGGGGCTATTTCTAATCCTTCTGTCTCTTTAATGCCAAACATAATATTCATATTTTGAATTGCTTGTCCAGCAGCACCTTTAACTAAATTATCAATAGCACCAATCATAATAATTCTATTTGTTCTTTTATCAATAACATAATTTATATCAACATAATTACTTCCTCTAACAAATCTTGTTTCTGGAAGCTTACCTTTTGGTAATATACGAATAAAGCTTTCTCTTTGATACATTTTATATGCATCATCTATCATTTCACTAGTAACAGTATCTTTTAGCTGTGCATATGCGGTTACTAATATTCCACGATTCATTGGTACTAAATGTGGAGTGAATGTTAATGTAATAATATCATTATGAATATACCCTAATTGTTCTTCGATTTCTGGAGTATGTCGATGTGTCGTTACTCCATAAGCCTTCATACTTTCATTAACTTCACAATATAATGATGATGTTTTAGCTCCTCGGCCAGCTCCACTCACTCCACTTTTAGCATCAATAACAATTGTTTTTTCATCAATTAGATTATACTTAATTAGTGGATATATTGTTAGAATAGAACAAGTTGTATAACAACCTGGATTCGCTAATAATTTTGTATTTTTAATTTTATCTCTTTCAATTTCACTAAGTCCATATACTGCTTTAGATAGTAATTCTGGACTTGCATGTGTAATTCCATACCATTCTTTATATACTGAAGAATCTTGTAAACGATAGTCTGCACTTAAATCAATAACTTTAACTTTTTCTAATACTTTATCATTAATTGTTTTAGCACAAACTCCCTGAGGTGTTGCAAAAAATACTACATCAATACTATCTAGATACTCTTCCAACCGCTCTTCTACACACGCTTGATCTAATAAAGTGAAATAGCTTGGATATACACTACTAAATGCTTCACCTTCATAAGTCCTTGAAGAAACCCATACGATATTGGCTTCTTTATGATTTAATAAAAATCGGACTAGTTCACTTCCTCCATATCCTGTTGCACCAACAATACCAATGTTAATCATTTCTAACTCCTCCTTTTTTATAAAATAAAAAATCGTCTCTATATAAGAGACGATTTGACCGCGTTACCACTCTAATTGACATAAGTTGACCTTATGTCCTCTTTCATCGATAAGGGTAATTACCCGAAAGTTATACTATCAGTTCCAACTTTCCTCTCGTAAATGCGTTTCATCTTTACCAAGTACTAACCTTCCACCAACATTAGCTCGCTATCACTTTTTTTATAAAGACTACTCTTTTAGTCATCAAGTTTATTTCATTATATTCCTTTTTTATTCATTGTCAATATTTATTTTTATAAATATATTCGTAAAAGCACTATTTATTCTAAGAATATTCTGTTTTTACTAAAAAACATCTTATAGTTAATTATAAGATGTTTTATTTTACTCTTGTTCACTAAACTGTGAGTTATATAGCTGCGCATAGAATCCCTCTTGTTTTAATAATGTATCATGATTTCCTTGTTCTACAATATTTCCATCTCTCATAACAAGAATACTATCCGCATTCTTTATCGTTGATAAACGATGTGCGATAACAAAACTAGTTCTTCCATGCATAACATTATGCATTGCTTCTTGTAACATTTTCTCAACTCTAGTATCAACAGAAGACGTTGCTTCATCTAAAATCAAGATTTGAGGATTCTTTAAAATAGCACGTGCTATCGTTAGTAACTGTTTTTCTCCTTGCGAAATATTACTACCATCTTCATTGATTTCATGATTATAGCCATCAGGTAAAGTACGAATAAAATGATGTACATTAGCCAATTTTGCTGCATCAATAATTTCATCCTTTCTAGCCTCTAAACGACCATACCGAATATTATCGTAGATACGTCCACTAAATAACCACGTATCTTGTAATACCATAGCGAAAATCGAACGCAAATACTCTCGATCCATCTCTCGTATATCAATACCATCGATTTTAATACTTCCACTAGTAACATCATAAAAACGCATTAACAAATTAATTAATGTTGTTTTCCCAGACCCTGTTGGGCCTACTACCGCAATCATTTGACCACTTTTAGCTTCAATATCAATGCCTTTTAAAATTAGTTTTTCATCATATCCAAAAGTAACTTCTTTAATAGAAACATTTCCTTCTACTTTTTCAATTCTATGCGGACTTGTAATCGTTTCCTCTTCTTTCTCTTGTAATATTTCAATCACTCGTTCCATTGCTGCAAAGGCTGTTTGAATTTGTGAAGATAAATTACTTACTTGAGAAATAGGATCATTAATTTGCCAAATATATCTAACAAAAGCTTGAATTTGACCAATTTGAAGAGTTCCATTAATTGCGAAGATTCCTCCAATAACAGCTATGCTGCCAATCAAAAGATACGTAACTAATGAAATTAATGGTGAAATCATAGATGACATAAATTGCGCACTATTAGCGTTGCTACGTAATGTTTCATTAATTTCCATAAATCGATTCATTGCTTGTTCTTGTTGATTATAAATCATCAGTTCTCGATGTCCAGTATACATTTTTGTAATAAATCCATTCAACTCACCTAATGATTTTTGTTGTTTCGTAAATCGTTTTTGTGAACGTGAAACTATAATTTTAGTAATAATTAAAGCAATTGGTATTAAAATAAATACTACTAATGCCATAACTACATTAATCATAAACATCATAATGAAAGCTAAAACAATAGATAATACTCCACTAATCACCTGTGTTAATGTTTGTTGTAAGGCATTAGATACGGTATCCACATCATTTGTAATACGACTTAATATATCTCCATATTGGTTCTTATCAAAATAACGTACTGGTAATTTACTAATCTTATCCTGTATTGCATTACGAACATCTTTCATTGTATTTTGAATAGAATGTGTCAAACAGAATGTAAGAATTACTTGTGCTACTGTTTTTACAATATAAATAATCAATAACATAATGATAATTTCAATAATTCTTGTAAAATCAATACCTGCTCCAGGTATTTTATTAGCTATGTCTGCCACATTTTTAGTTAAGACAGTAGTTACCATTCCTTCTACTGTTGGTGCTAATGCAAGACATATATTAGTAATAACAACCATTAATAGAGCTGTAATAATACCCCATTTATAGGGTCTCATAAAAGGAAGTAATTGTCTTACTATTTCCTTCATCGATTTTTTTCTTTTATTCATAAGCTAACTCCTCCTCACTCAGCTGAGAAGCTGCAATTTCGTGATAAATAGTACACGATTTTAATAATTCTTGATGGTTTCCTTTTCCAACTATCTCTCCTTCATGTAAAACAACAATCTGATTTGCTTGTTTAATAGTAGAAATACGTTGTGCAACAATCATTACAATAGCTTCCTTAGTTTCTGGAACTAAGGCTTCTCGTAACATCTCATCCGTTTTAAAATCTAATGCTGAAAAAGAATCATCAAATATATATATATCTGGTTTCTTTACAATAGCTCTAGCAATACTTAAACGTTGTTTTTGTCCACCAGACATATTTGCTCCACTCTCACTAATCCATTCGTCAAAGCCCTTCTCCTTGCCTGTAATGAATTCATAACTTTGGGAAATTTTACTTGCATGAACTATTTCCTCCATACTAGCATCTTTTTTACCATAACAAATATTATCTTTAATAGTCCCAGTAAACAACATTGCCTTTTGTGAGATAAAGCCTATTTTATTACGCAAATCAGAAATATTGTATTGTTGAATATCTTTATCATTAATACATATTTCTCCACTACATACATCATAAAATCTAGGAACTAAATTAATTAATGTACTTTTTCCTGAACCGGTACTACCAATAAAGGCAATTGTTTCACCTTTCTTCGCTTCAAAAGAAATATTTTTTAATACTGGTTCTTCCCCATCTGGATAAACAAAAGTAACATCTTTAAAGGAAAGTGTTTTTATTTCTTCTTTATTTCTTTTGATATTTGAAGTCTTCTCCTTAACTAAAGCCTCTGTATTCAATACTTCATTAATACGTTCTGCAGAAACTTGAGCTTTAGGATATAAGACCAAAATAGAACAAAATATCATCATTGAGAACATTGCATGAAAAACATATTCTTGAAATGCTACTAGTTGCCCTACTTGTAAGGTATTAGCTTCAATCATAAGACTAGCTATCCAAAAGATAATTAGGATTGTAATATTCATTAGAAAAAAGAATAATGGCTGCGTTAATGTCATTAAATTAAATACTTTCTTAGAGTATTTTGTATATTCTTTATTTACTTTCTTAAACCTTTTTTGTTCATAATCATCATTATTAAAAGAACGAATAACACGTACACCTGTTAAGTTTTCTTTAGATATTCTGTTTACCACATCTAAAGCATTTTGTTGCTTTTCTGACAATGGTTGGGCTTTTCTGGTGACAATAATAACCCCTATTATAATAATAGGCATTGTAGCCGCAATAACTAAAGATAAAGAAAGTGCTGTTTTTATTGTTATAACAAAACTGACAATAATCATTACTGGTGCTAATAATGCAGTTCGCAACATCATATTAACAAATAATTGAATTTGAAAAGCATCATTATTAGTTCTTGTAATTAATGAAGAAATACCAAAGGTATTGTATTCACTTGGTGAAAATGTTTGTACTTTCTTAAAAATATCATTACGAATATCTCTTGTTATTGAAGTAGAGATTCTAGCACAACAGTACCCTAGCAACAAGGTACCAGCAACTCCTAGTACTGAAATCACAACAATAATAATTCCCATTTTAATGATATAATCTTGATCCGAATTAGCTACCCCTTGATCAATTATCATCGCGATAATTGTCGGACTTCCTCACTCCACTCGTGCAAATCCAAAGACGGAAATAACATTTAAGAAAAGTAATCCTTTATACTTTTTTAAATACGTAAATATTAATTTCATATTTTGTATATCCTTTCTTGAAATTTTGTCACCTGTGTATATAATAAACTATAAGGTAACCTTATAGTCAAGGAAAATATTATTTATGTCAAAAAAATACAAACAATACTTTACGACAGGAGAATTCGCAAAAATTTGTAATGTCCCAAAACATGTTTTATTTCATTATGATGATATTGGATTATTTCATCCTAGCGTCGTTCAAGAGAATAACTATCGCTACTATACTGCACAACAATATGAGACATTCTCTGTAATAACTATCTTGAAAAATTTAGGGATGTCTTTAGCGAATATTAAAGATTATTTAGAACATCGTAATGCATCTATGTTATTAGAACTATTAGAAGAGAAAGAAAAAATTATTTCAAAAGAAATTAAAAACCTAAGACAAATAAAGGAATTTATTACAAAAGTTCATAATACAACATTATCTATTAAAGAAAATAATCCAAAAGAAATTACTATTCAATATATAGAAGAAGAATGGATTCTATGTAGTGATGATTTACAGAAGAAGGAAGAAAAACCTTGGGATTTATATCGTGAAGAATATGTTTCTTTTTATAAAGATAAGTATTTAACAACTACAGATTTTATTGGTTGTATTGTATCTATCTCAAGCATTAAAGAGAGTAGTTATAATAATTTTCGTTCTTTGTTTACAAGAACGAAGAGAAAACATCAAAAAAATGCACTATTAAAAAAAGGTGGAGATTATCTAGTTGGATATCATCAAGGCAAATATGAAGATATGGAAAAAACATATCAAAAATTAATTGATTACGCTAATCAACATAATATCTCGTTAGGAGAATATGCATATGAGGAATATTTAATATCCGATTTAGCAGAAAAAGATGAGAATGCATATGTGACTATGATTTGTATGGAAATACGTTAATATATTTTATTACTGTTTTTTAGTAACTTTTTATGAGTAATAGAAAATGTTTTAATAACGAATAATAGGATATTTATATATCCTTTTTTATTTACAATATATAGAATTATTCTGATTTTGTTGCAATTATTAATTTATTCGTTTATTATAATAATAATTTATATACAGATTAAGGGGGATTTATTGATGAAAGAAAAAGTAATATTAGCTTATTCTGGTGGTTTAGATACCACTGCTATCATACCATGGTTAAAAGAAAACTATGATTATGATGTAGTATGTTGTTGTATTGATGTTGGTCAAAAAGATGAATTAGATGGATTAGAAGAACGTGCTAAAGCATGTGGTGCCGAAAAATTATATATTGAAAATGTTGTTGATGAGTACGTTAAAGATTATATTATGCCTACCGTACAAGCAGATGCAGTATTTGAATATAAATACTTATTAGGTACAGCCACTGCTCGTCCATTAATTGCGAAAGTATTAGTAGATATTGCTCGCAAAGAAGGTGCTACCGCTATTTGTCATGGTGCTACTGGAAAAGGAAATGATCAAATTCGTTTTGAATTAGGAATCAAAGCTCTAGCTCCTGATTTAAAAATCATCGCAGCTTGGCGTGACCCTAAGTGGGATATGGATTCGCGTGAAGCAGAAATAGAATATTGTCAAAAACATGGTATTAACTTACCATTTAGCGCTGATACTTCATATTCACGTGATCGTAATATTTGGCATATCTCTCATGAAGGTTTAGAATTAGAGGATCCAGCTAATACACCTGACTATAATCATGTATTAGTTTTATCACAAGCTCCTGAAAAAGCACCTGAAGAGGCAGAGCACATTGAGTTAACTTGGGAAAATGGTCTTCCAACAAAGTTAAATGGAAAAACAATGGGCTTAACTGAAATTTTAGAAACATTAAATACAATTGGTGGAAAACATGGTATTGGTATTATTGATATTGTAGAAAACCGCGTTGTTGGAATGAAATCACGTGGAGTCTATGAAACACCTGGTGGAACAATCTTAATGGAAGCACATCGTCAATTAGAAGAATTAGTATTAGATCGCGAGACATTAAAATATAAACGTCTAGTATCTGTAGAATTTGCAGAATTAGTATATGCTGCAAAATGGTTTTCACCATTACGTGAAGCATTGAGCGCTTTTGTTGATAAAACACAAGAAGTTGTTACAGGTACAACAAAATTCAGATTATATAAGGGAAATATTATAAAAGAAGGAACTACTTCTCCATTCTCTTTATATGATGAAGATATCGCAAGTTTCGCTACTGGTGATTTATATGATCATACTGATGCAGAAGGTTTCATTACATTATATGGTCTTTCTACAAAAGTACGTGCAATGAAATTAAATAAAAAATAATAAAAGGGCTATTGCCCTTTTATCATAAGGAGGAATATATATATGAAATTATGGGGTGGAAGATTTACCAAACCAACAAATCAATTGGTACATGATTTTAATGCATCTATTACATTTGATAAAAAATTATGTCAATATGATATTCAAGGTAGTATAGCCCATGTTACTATGTTAGCTAAACAAAGTATTTTGACAGTTGAAGAAAAAAATACAATTGTTAATGCTTTACAATTATTAGCTAAAGAAATTGATGAAGGTTTGTTACCTATTGATGAAAGTTATGAAGATATTCATAGTTTTGTTGAAGCAACTTTAATTGAACGTATTGGAGATACTGGAAAGAAATTACATACTGGTAGAAGTCGTAACGATCAAGTTGCTCTAGATATGCGTCTATATACTCGTGATCAAATTACAATATTACACCAACTAACAATAACTTTATTAACAACGATTCATTCTATTATGAAAGAGCACACCGAAACATTTATGCCTGGCTTCACCCATCTTCAAAAAGCACAACCCCTAACATTAGCACATCATATGGGAGCATATTTCGAAATGTTTAAGCGTGATGCAATGCGTTTAGAAGATATCTATAAACGTATGAATGTTTGTCCATTAGGTTCTGGTGCACTTGCTGGAACTACCTATCCCCTAGATCGTGATTATAGTGCCGAACTATTGAATTTTGATGGTCCTTGTTTAAATAGTATGGATGGTGTTAGTGATCGTGATTATTTAATTGAATTACTAAGTGCCATGTCTACTACTATGATGCATATGTCGAGAATAAGTGAAGAATTGATTATCTGGAATAGTGATGAGTATAAGTTTATTGAGTTAGATGATACTTTCTCGACTGGAAGTTCTATCATGCCTCAAAAAAAGAATCCTGATATTGCTGAATTAATTCGTGGAAAAACAGGACGTGTATATGGCGCAATGACTAGCTTATTAACAACAATGAAAGGTTTACCTCTTGCTTATAACAAAGATATGCAAGAAGATAAAGAAGTAGTATTTGATGCTATTGAAACAACGCAAGGTTGCTTACAATTATTATCAGACATGTTACTTACAACAACTTTCAACAAAGATATTATGAAACAAAGTGCTACAGGTGGTTTTACTAATGCTACTGATGCAGCTGATTATCTAGTAAATAACGGTGTCCCATTTAGAGATGCTCATGGTATCATTGGTGAATTAGTGCTATATGCCATCAAAGAAAACAAATCTTTAGATGACTTATCTTTGGCAGAATTCCAACAAATTTCACCAGTATTTAAAGAAGATATATACACTGCTATTTCTCTAGAAACTTGTGTTAATAAGCGTAATACTATTGGCGCTCCAAGTAGACAAATGATGAAAGAAGTAATCAGTATTAATGAAAAATACTTAAATACGATTAAAACATAATAGAAAAGGCATTATAGAAAAGGCATTCTTAAACGAATGCTTTTTATGTTTTTAATATACAATTAGTTTCTCTAACCTCGCTGTTTATTACCATATTTTAAATGATATATTGCTTCTAATATTTCAAATATATATGTGATTGAAAATTTTCCAATTAAAGAATGATGGTTTGTTCCTACGTTAACTAACATATCCATTTGTTCTACATAAGGAAAATTTTCCAATTGTGTAATAACAATCTTATAGGCAGGTGTTCTAGAGATTAATCGTAAAATATCTGGATTATCATTGATAAATCCACCAGAAATTGTACTAACAATTAGTACATCATCTTTAGTTAATTGTTTTATCATCTCTATTTGTTGGCTAATAGGATATAATGCTACACAGTCCTTTTGTAAATACGATAGTTCTATTTGTAATTGCATGGATACTGATTGCGTAAAAAAGTTTCCGCAAAAACATACTCTATCTGCTTCGTGGATAGTATCAACTATTTTTTCTAAGTCTTCGTATTGAATATGTTCATACGTTGCTTTTAAGTTATTTAATACATTATCAAAATGACTTTGAAAAACTTCTTTTCCTTTATAAAGTTGTTCTTTTGCAGGTAATTGGTGATCAAATTGCATACGTTCAGCATCTTGATTGAAATAGTTTAAATTCATTGTAACATCCATTTTAAAATCCGCAAAAGATTCATAATTCAGTTTTCTACATAAACGACTAATTGTCGCTATTGATACATAACAAAATTCAGCAACATCTACAATTGTACTATCTGGAATTTTATTAATATTTTCTAATATTTTTTTAGCAGCACTCCAATACACATCCTGCATACTTGTAGTATTAACAAAATTAACTAAGTTATAAAAGGCATTTCTCATAACAATCCTCCAATATCTATATATTCTATCATACCATAAATTAATCATCTCCGTTACTTTATTTTAAAATCTTTTTCCAGTTATGTAAGCGCTTTACTAATTGGGAAAATGACACACATTTTATAAATAATTAGATATAATAAGTATTGTAAGGAGAGGAGGATGTATATGATACTAGAAGAATTCTATCAAACAATATATCTAGATATATTTTATCGATACATTTGTTTGAAAGAAAAACAGTACCAAGAGGATAATGTCCAATGCACTTTATCAAAAGAAGACTCGTACCGACGTTGCTTAGTATTTGATACTGAAAAAAGTTACTGGTAATGTTATATTATGGACAAATGGAATTGTTGAAGAAATCATAACACGTAAAAGTGATGATAAATTATTGTTCTACTTGCATTATCAAATAGCTTCAATTTCTCAATGTCAAAGTCTCTTTGAAGAATTCTATTTAGCATTACTCCAACAAAGTGCATCCTCTCCGATTAAAATATTATTATGTTGCAGTGGCGGGTTAACAACTTCTTTCTTTGCAGAAAAGATTTGTAAATTAATCACCTTAGAAAACTTAAACATCCAAGTAGATTCAATCGCCTTTCACCAATTAACTAAATATTACAATGATTATGATTGTGTCTATCTGGCTCCTCAAATCGCATACCTAATGCCTGAAGCATTAAGAATCACAAATAAGGAAGTTCCCGTATATAGTATCGAGCCTTCTATATATGCAACATATAATTGTCAGGAGTTGTTACATTCATTCTTAGATAACAACAAAACAACTCCAATATGTTAAAGAGAAACGAAATAATCGTTTCTCTTTTATATACTATATTTTTTAACTTCTTCTATATCACTATATGGGATTTTTTTAGTACCAATAATTTAATATGTTTCGTGTCCTTTTCCAAGAATTAAAACAATATCATTTTCTTTTAAAATATGAATTACATTCGCAATTGCTTCACTTCGCTCTAATATTACAACATAATTATGTCTTATCGCTCCAGCAATCATTTGTTCTACAATTGTAATTGGTTCCTCTTTTCTAGGATTATCATTAGTAAAAACAACAAAATCACTATGTTTAGTTACTATTTCTCCCATGATAGGACGTTTACTAATATCCCTATTCCCACCACATCCAACGATTGTAATAATTCTGCCTTTTGCTTCTTTTCTCATTGCCTGAATAATATTTAATACTGCATCTGGAGTATGGGCATAATCTATAACTGCTTTTCCTTTTGACAAAGAGAAAACTGTACAACGCCCATCCGGTATTTGTAAGGTAGAACTAACCTCAAAAATATGTTTCATTGTGACACCCATATCATGAACAATTGCCACTGCCATTAAATAATTATACATATTAAATTCACCAATAAAAGGTAATTCAATTTGATATTCTTCATCCTTAAAGAACGTTAAAAAGCTGTGGGGATAGGTGTACATATAATTCAACATTTCATAATCTTTTCCATATTTTCCAAATCCAATATATGGTACTTTTGTAAAACTTTTATAATGATAATCATCCATGTTTAGAAGCATTTTACCTGATTCTTTTAATAACTTCGTTATTAACACTTTCGTTTCTAAATATTCTTCCATTGTCTTATGATAATCTAAATGATCCATTGTTAAATTAGTAAAACCACCATAATCTAATGTAATCCCAAATAAACGTTGTTGTTTTAGAGCATGAGAACTAACCACCATTACAACTGTCCTAATCCCACTTTTTTTAGCCTTTAGTAATAATTCATACATTGTTAAAATATCTGGGGTTGTATTGTTTAAGGGAATCATTTCCTTTGGGGTAATATAGCCTAAAGTACCAATACAAGCGGTTGGTATTTCTAAATCATTTAATAATTGATATATTAAATATGTGGTTGTGGTTTTACCATTTGTACCTGTAATTCCAATAATTGTTAATTCTTCTAGTTCTTTACTATAATTCTCTTTTAGGTATTCTTGTAAATATTGTGTTGTATCTTTTACAATTATCAATTCTATATCACAGACAATATTCTTGGAAGCAACAATTTTAATTGCACCATTAGTAATTGCTTCTTCTATAAAATTATGTCCATCGTATTGTTCACCAATAATTGCTATAAAGGTATCACCTTGTGATACAGCTTTTGAATTTGTTTTTATTTTTAGCACATTTATACACTCCTAATTAGGTTTATTTTCACTTTCTACAATATATGTATTAAGAAAATAAATATGTACCTATTAAAACAATAGAGTTTAAAATGTATCATATAAAAACACTATTATTGTCTAATCGAGTAGGAGGAAATAACTAGCTTAGTTATCTCCGACCTCTCACACCACCGGGCAAGCCGTTCGGCACACAGCGGTTTAAATCTATACTAAATATGGACTTTCTCAAATTGGACTACC
>JBKEBJ010000480.1:0-14318 GCA_047973105.1 Coprobacillaceae bacterium
TTTCATTTTATCATTTAATTGTTTATAATTCATAAGGAGCTCCTTTTCGTCGGGTGAGCTCCTTTAGTATATCAAAAAAAGCCGCACCTTGTGGTGCGGTTGAAATTTCAATTAAGGAAAGCATCCCACGGGATGCTTTTATCATATCAAATTAAATTTTGTTAATGCTTTAGTTATACCATCATCTAATATATCATCCGTAATATAATCTGCAGCTTCTTTAGCGATATCAATAGCGTTTCCCATTGCAATCGCCACGCCTACAGAATGGAACATATCAATATCATTTGCGCCATCACCAAAAGCATAACTATCTTCTTTAGTTAATGATAAGTTAGAAATCAAATAACTAACAGCATTTCCTTTATTAAAGGTAATACTAGAAGCATCTGCGGATCCCTCATGATGATCATTTAAGATATAACGATCCTTAAAGGCTTCTTTAATGTGTTGATAATGTTTATCGTTGTTATAAAATATATCAAACATATAAATAGGAGCTAAATTCTTTATGTCCCATTCATGAATATATTGATCTTGATAACCATCATTCAAATCACGATCTATGATATATTCTCTATTATCAATATATACATTATTACTTTCCGCTAAGAAATATCCACATTCTGCGTTGTTACAAGTTTGTATAATATCGTTTATTTCATCTATAGTTAAAACATTATCGAGAACAATCTTATCTTTATATTCAATATGGCGACCATTACTGCTAATTACGCCATCAATTAGATCTCCAAACATTTTTTTTACATACCATTTTGGTCTACCAGAAGAAATAATAATACTATGTCCTTTTTTTCTTAATGCTTTTAATGCCTCTATATTACTAGGAACAATTCCTTTATGCGTTGCTAGTGTACCATCAATATCAAAAAATATTACTTTCTTTGTCATTGATTATTTCTTTTTTAAATCTGTATAATTAATCAATTCAATTCCATTATCTTTAATGAAATTCTTGATTTTCGTACTTCTTAATAATTCTAATTCTTTCATTCTTGGTAAACAATAGCTTGTCATATCATATAATCTTTGATCAATGTAAGCAGGATGACACATATATTCAACACCTTCATCATCAACAGATAATTCACTTACCAAAAAATCATATGTAATTTTATCATCATACATTTGATCTGCACATCTTATATATTCATAATGATCTGTAATTTGTTTTGTTTGTCTCATTGGTAAATCATATTCTTTCGCTAAACGAATTGAGACTTCTTGTAATTCTGGTAATAAATGCACATGATGATGAGAATCAATATGTGTTGGTTTTTTACCAGCAGTTTCAATAAATAATTCAAGTTGTGCTTTCCATTCTTTATATAATTCATCTAAATCAATGTTTTCAGGATGTTTATTAGGGTACGCACTTGGTCTAGTAAAATTTCCATTTTCATCAGTATAACTTTTAGCCCCATCTACAAGTGGTCTTCCAACAGTTAGTACTAAATGAATACCTACTCCCAATTTAGGATAATCTTTCGCTAAATTTAAGGCGAATTTTGCGAATGGCATATTCATCATACAAGTTGTTGATGTTAATATCCCATCTGTATGCGAATGAATAATACCAATACTAGCGCCTTCTGCTATACCAAAATCATCTGCATTTACAATTAATCTTTTAATCATTTTATGTCCTCCATATCTATATCTCTGTATGTATATATAGTACCACTTTTATAA
This sequence comes from Coprobacillaceae bacterium, assembly GCA_047973105.1. GTDB lineage: Bacteria > Bacillota_I > Bacilli_A > Erysipelotrichales > Coprobacillaceae > CAKVJS01. The sequence goes on from JBKEBJ010000480.1 coordinate 1,714, forward strand.
GCATAATACATAATATCTAAAAAATAAAATTTTCAGAAAGTGAAAATAATTAAAATATTTTATTAAATACAGTTAATACTAAGAATAGGTGATACTATGAAAAATAATAAAATTTTAGAAATATATGGTATGCAAATAATGTTAGAGTCATTGATGTACATACATTTACTTGAAAATGAAGTGCAATACTTTTTACATACAGGCGAAGTTATTAAGCAAAATAAAGAAATTCGAATGCGAAATATGATGGCATTATTAAAACCATATGATTTTATAAAAGTAAATAAAAAACATATTGTAAATGAACAATATATTCAATATAACTATCCAAAAAGTATTATATTATTAAATGGATTGGAATTGTTGAAAGAAGAAAAATGACAACACAAAAAGGATGTAATTAAACATCCTTTTTTGTGTAAGCATAAATGCACAAACATATCGGAACGTAATATGTGGCATCTATACTTGATGGAATTAAAATATGTTAAACAAGATATATTTTATAATACTTATGTATTGCAAGTGGATAACATTAAACAGTGGTATTCTAATGTCATATATTTGTTTTATTATTTTTGTTCAAAGTAGATGCTTGTCAATTTGACAATAGTTCATCTATTATATCTAAGTGCATAAGTAAGAGTCTTTAATTTGAAGATAAAAATAGATTATATATTGAACAAATATGAATAAAACATACATATAAGATATTACAAATAATATCTACGTCTAACAATAAGCCAAGTAACAGATATTTCACTTAGCATATATTATTATAAAACATTTTGTTACTTATTGCATTTCTTTTTTTGCACTTTATTAAGAAAAAAATGAAAAAATGTATATTTAGTGTTAAAATAGAGCGAGATATTTTATAATAAGATGAGATTATTGATTGCATAGAAGCATAAAAATCGATAAAATATAGCGTAAGGAGGATTATGGATATGAAAGAAATTACTGGTTATACAAAAGTATTAGGAATTATCGCAAATCCAATTAGACATTCATTATCGCCTAAAATGCACAATACGGCTTGTCAAAAGTTAGGACTAGATTATGTATATGTTGCTTTTGAAGTAGAAGAGGAACAATTCGTTGATGCATTTAAAGGATTAAAAGCTATGAAAATAGAAGGGTTAAATGTTTCTATGCCTTATAAACAAACCATTATTCCATATTTAGATTCACTTACTTTACGTGCAAAACTTTGTGGTGCAGTAAATACAGTTGTCTATCAAGATAATAAGTATGTTGGTGATATTACAGATGGTCCTGGTTTTATGAATAGTTTATATGATAAAGGATGGAATCCTATTAATAAAAAAATGACACTGTTAGGTGCAGGTGGAGCAGCTTTCGCAATTATGGTTCAAGCAGTATTAGATGATGTCAAAGAAGTTGTTGTTTATAAAAGAAAAAATGCTAGTTATGAAGAAACAAAACAAAAAATTGATAGTATTAATAAAGAAGCAAAAGGAAATATTATTTTAAAGCCATTAGAAGATTTAGATTCATTAAAAAAAGATATTCATGAAAGCTATATATTGGTTAATGCAACAAATGTTGGAATGGGAAATTTAGCTGGTAAAAGTTGTATACCAGATAGTAGTTATTTTACAAAAGACTTAAAAGTTGCAGATATTATTTATAATCCTGAGGAAACAGAGTTGTTAAAACAAGCGAAAGCAGCAGGGTTAGATTGTATTAATGGAAAATCAATGATATTGTTTCAAGGAGCTTTATCTTTTGAACAATGGACAAAACAAAAAATGCCAATAGGATACATGAAAGAGATTCTAGAAATAGATTAATGAGGAATATATATGAAAGAAATAGTTGTCGCTTCAACTAATGAAGGAAAAATAAAAGAAATACGAAGTGTTTTACAAGAAATAGGAATTCAAGTAAAATCTTTGAAGGATGTTTTTGACGAAGAAATAGATGTCGAAGAAACAGGAACAACATTTAAAGAAAATGCATATATCAAGGCCAAAACAATTAGTGATATGATTCATCAGCCAGTATTAGCTGATGATTCAGGACTAGAAGTTGACGCCTTAGATAAACAACCAGGAATTTATTCAGCTCGCTTTATGGGGAAAGAAACAAGCTATGACATTAAGAATCAATATATTATTGATGCTGTTGTAGGGAAAACACGAACTGCCCGATTTGTATGTGCTATGGCTTTAGTTATACCAGATAAAGAACCGATTATTATCCAAGAGACTATGGAAGGTGAAATTCATACAACTATGGAAGGTGAAAATGGTTTTGGTTATGATCCTATTTTCTATTTTCCACCATGTGAAAAAACATCTGCTACAATGACAACTTCAGAAAAGAATCAATATTCTCATCGTGGTAAAGCTATGCGTCGATTAAAAGATGTTATTAAGGAGGTAGCAGTATGAATCATATAGTATTAGTACATCCAGCAATCCCACAAAATACTGGGAATATAATGCGTACCTGTGTTGCAACGAATACAAGTCTACATATTATTAAACCTATGAGTTTCACTTTGGATGATAAAAAAATGAAACGAGCAGGGTTAGATTATATTGATGAATTAAATTTACATATTTATGAGAATTATGAAGATTTTGTTACAAACAATCCAGGACAATATCATTTTTTTACAAGATACTCAAATCTTTGTTATACAGATCAAGACTTCAGCGATAGTGAAGAAAATCATTATCTTTTCTTTGGACATGAACATGATGGTATACCAAAAGAAATATTAAAAGATAATTTAGAACGCTGTTTACGAATACCAATGAGCGATAAAGTACGTAGTTTGAATTTATCCAACTGTGCAGCTATATGTATATATGAAGTATTACGTCAACAACAATATCCTCAACTTTCTAAAGTAGAAGTTCAAAAAGGGGAAGAATTTTTGTATGAGTTATAATAAAAAGGATGTTATAACAGCGATTAGTATCATGATTTTTATTATTACTTTCGCTATCACATTCACTGTCTTTTTCAAACCATTATATTACTCAGATGTATATCGTCTAGGAATTGATATTTCCAGTGGGATAGATATTGATACTATCAAAGATAATTATGATATATTAATTCAGTATCAATCTATATTTTATCGTGGAAGTTTAGAATTACCTGATTTTGTTATGTCTACTGGTGGAAGAATTCATTTTGAAGAAGTAAAAAGAATTTTTGAAGTTATTCAAATGTTACTAATTGTCTCAAGTATAAGTTCTGTTATTTGCATCTATCAAAGGTGGAAACAAAAAGAATACCGTTTCTTACGTTTATCAAGTATTCTAACCATCGTAATTCCTTCTATTGTTGGTGTTATCGCTATGGTGAATTTCAACCAAGCATTTATAATTTTTCATAAGTTATTCTTTAGAAATGATTATTGGGTATTTGATGCTAGAACAGATCCAATCATATCTATCTTACCACAAACCTTTTTCATGCATTGTTTCTTAATGATTATAGGAATTGTTTTACTTTTAAGTGGAGGATGTTACTTAGTGTATAGAAGGAAACAAAAACAAATATTATTTAATAATAGATAAGGAATAAAACTTATCTATTTTTATTTCTTATGAACATGCAAAAAATGTATTAATATGTTTTAACTGTGTATTAAATATGATAAGATAATTGTAATAAACATTTATAAAGGAGAGGGAAATGAAGAAAGTAATTTCATTGTTTTTTGTTGCTTTTTTACTGATTGGATGTAGTAGTGGAAGCAGTAAAGAAGAAAAAAAAGAAACAAAAAAAGAAGAGGAAAAAATAGAATCATTAGATCCTAAATCAGAACAGGAAGTAAAAGACTTAGTAAAATTTAAGTTTACAGAAATGACGTTAAGTAGTACTATAGAGCCCCCTAATGCAAGTGGATATTATTGGTATTATGAAGCTAAAAAAGAGGGATGTCAACTTTTAGCAATTAAAGCAGAAGTAACAAACGAATCAAAAAAAGCATTTGATATAAGCGATGTTTTTTCTGGTAAATTTGAAATTGAAGGGAATGCGTATACACTAGGATTCCTTACTGAAGAAGATGGTGGTAGCAGTGTATCAGCTTACGCTAGTATTGATCCTAAAGTGACAGCTACTGTTTATATGTACGCAGAAGTTCCAAGTGAAGATTTATCAAATGATGTAAACTTATTATTGAAGGTAAATAAGAAATCATTCAATTATGAATTAGAAAGAGATAAATTAGAACCAGTAAAAGAGTATAAACAATATGGTGAGGCTATTTCTAGTGAGAATAATGGAACGCTTACAACACATGAAACGCTTATTACAAAGAAACTGGAACCATCAAATGCGACAGGGTATTATACATATTATGAAGTTAGTGATACTAATGCTAATTCTTATATAGTATTAAAAACAACTCTTAAAAATGAAGCTGCTTCTACAATTGAGATAAAAGATATCATGGGCGGTGTTCTAATTGTGGATGGTAAGTATGAATATCGTGCTGCTATATTTGGAGAAGAAAGTGGCGGAACTAGAATATCTAATTATGCATCTTTAGACCCATTAGCTGAAACAACTGTATATATAGCTTTTGAAGTACCAGATACAGTCTTAGAGAGCACAGCAGAATATAAAATTAATGTATTTGGATCTACTTATTATATAAATAAGTAGTAGTACATATATTATTGACTTACAATCAAAAGATAATAAAAAGGCAGGAATCTTTTAATATTCCTACCTTTTTTATACTATTATTTGTTTAATTAAAATGAAATTATCTTTCAATAAAACAGATAATACCAAATTTTTTACCATGCGCCTCCATTGGATAATAATATGTATATTGCATCCTTGGATCATCCTTATTGGCTTCCAAATACTCTTTAGAATATGCATATATACCAAAATTGTATTCATGATTAGCTTCTACAGAAATTTCATTTTCAATTTGGCCAGTTTTATAATTTTTAGAAATTTCAGTAGTGCGATGGATACCACGAATCGTATGAACTCCAGGAGTTAGTTTAACAATCAACTCACCATATGTTCCTTTCATAGTATCAAATTCACTAGGACTTTTACAATCAATTGTTACTTTATCTGCATAAATATGAATAACTGCATTTTCTAAGTCATTTACAAATTCTTTTAATTTTGCTTTCTTTTTCCCTATTCCAAACATAGACGGTCTCCTTTATATAATTATATTTATTAAAGTATATTATAACATATTTACTAATTGTTTTTTTAATCTTTACCACAATTATAATTTGTGCGTTCCTGTAAAGATTGAAAATAGTTACGTATTCACTGTTACTTGTTTTTTCTTTTTTGTTGTAATAATTAATCCACTTAATAATCCTAAACTTGTTATTAGTATAGTTATTAAATCCTGTGTATTTGTTTGATCTCCAGTACTAATATTACTAACAGTATTTGTTGATGCTCCTGCTATAATAGGTTCTTCACTTGGTGATGTTGGTGTTATTATTTGTTCCCACTGCGCGTATAAATGTGTATGTTCTTGTACTAAGAAAGATTCACCAGCAACATGATTACTTCCCATACCATCAGCTTGGGTATTCCAACCTTTAAACGTGTATCCATCTCTACTATATCCTAGTGCCGAGTCTGATAAATCTAAAATCATGTGAGAATCATTATCTAAAATATTGTCAACTTTATATGTGGTTTCATTGTTACCAGTATTTGAGTGATATGTCACGCTATATTTAGGTGTATATGTCCATGTACCAGTTACAATTGCATCTGCACTAGAAATAGTAACCGATGCATTATCCCAACCTTCAAAGGTCCATATACCGTCTGGTAATGTTATAGTTGTATTTGAAAGAGTTGGAGAAAGAATTAATTCTGTATCTAATATGCCAGTTATTTGTGGTGGAAGTATGTTAATTATATCTATTGGAAGAGTTATACCATCTGTTCCAGATATAAATGTATATGTCACAGTGTAAGTTGGTGTTGCTCTCCATATATAAGTATCAGGATTACTTCCATCATATTCTGTTGTCAAAGCATCACTGTCACTATAAATAGTCTTTGTATTTACTCCAACCCATTCTCCAGTATAGTCACCATTAGTAGTGTCGATAGCTGGTAAATCTGTATTATCAGAAAATATCATATTTTCACCCAATGTGATGGATTGCAGGTTATTACAATCTATAAATAATCCATTCGTTGTGTAAATATCACCAAGACTTGTATTCCAGGATGTTAAATCAATACTTTCTAAGTTAGTACAACGAGCAACCATATATTGCATATTTGTTACATTTGTTACATTCCAGCTCGCTAATGCATTAAGATTCTTTAAACTAGTACAATTTGTAAACATCCAAGACAAATCTGTCACGTTATCTAATCTCCAATTGCTTAATGCATTTATTGATTCTAGATTATTACAATTATAAAACATACTACTTATGTTAGTTACATTGGATAAGTTCCAGTCTTTTAAAGGCTCTACATTTTTCAAACTACTACAACCAGAAAATACGCCAGGAGCCAATGTTACATTTGAGACATTCCATTTTGCTAAAGGCGTGATATTTTCTAAAGATGGATTATTAGCAAATAAACTAGATATATCATTGAAATTTCTTGTGTTCCAGTTTCTTAAAAACTCTATATCATCTAATCCAACATTTAAAAACATATTACTTACTCTTGTTACATTTTCCGTGTTCCAATTTGATAATGGATCCATACTTTCAATACTACTACAATTAGCGAACATAAGACCAAGATTAGTCACATTTGATATATCCCAATTAGCGAGATCCTCTATATTTTTAAGACTTGAACAAGATCCAAACATCCCATACATAGATTTAACTTTGGAAAGATCTAATTTATCAAATCCCTCTATAACTCCAACTTTTCTACGCCACTAAATAATGCAGCTGAATCTACTGGGAGTGTTACTGGTTGTTCAAAAACAATCTTTTTGATAGCTGCTCCAATATCCGTACTATTATTGTTTTTCCAAGTCCTATTATCTGGATATTTTGAAGCAGGAATCTGTCCACCAGTTATAAATGTTAGTGTTCCAGTATCTGCATCAAATTTCCATTCGACACCAGTTCCATCTGCTGCTCCCCATGTTCCTAGTGCATCACTTGCGGCATTTACTTTTGTTGTTTTTGAGATTGTAAACACACTAACAATGACTGTTAATACCAATAAGCATTTAAATATTTTATTTTTTTTCATTATCTATTTCTCCTTCTGCTATTTTTATATTTTTATTTTATTTCAATTTCGTAATATATATATTGTTCTAAATCATTAAAAATATAGATAGCTACATTCCCCTTAAATGTTCCTTTAACTTGATTATCATTTGTTATAGGAAACTTTTTATTATGATAAAACACATATGATTTTTCATGATTGATTTGTGATAACTCATCATTAATACTTAACTGTAAATAGCTTTCACAATTTTTAATACTTGTCACTTCTGGTGCATATTTATCAATTGTATCTACAATAAATGATGTTTCTTTACTGCCAATAATCATTACATATTCACCATTTTCTTCTGCTGAAATTGTAATAATATTACCTTGTTTATTAAAAGAGATATCTTTATCCCCAAATACTATTTTAATATTTTTTTTAGACATATCCTTTTTTAATTTAATGGAAACAGGTGTGCTATTTCTTGTTGGAAATGTATAATAGGTGATACTTTCAACATAAGGATTACCTTCCACTTTTTTTAACATTTCCAAATCATTATCTAAAAATTGATAATTTGTTAGTTTATTATTGATGTTATTAATATTTGTAGAGCTTACTACTACAGAACCTAAACTAATAATTGTAATAATAAGAATAGTACTAATAATTGAATCCATATGGATTGGTATAGAATTTTTCAATCTTAAAATTCTTGATAACTTTTTGAACCTGAAATCATTTTTATTATAAATAATATTTTGTTTACCACTTATTCTTTTGTAATGTTCTTGTAAAATAGAACCTAGTAATGGTAATAGTATTGAAGAATATAATTTGGTTTTGTTTTTTTCTTGATATTCATCAATTTGTTTTTCTAGATTCTTTCTACCATAATATAGATGCGTTCTAACAGTTACTACATTATAATCTAATATTTCAGCGATTTCGGTAGTTGTTAATTCTTCAAGATAAAATAACATAATAATTTCTTTTTGTTTTGTTGGTAATTTCTCCACAAAACTAATAATCAACTGTTTAGTGGCTTTCAAGTTATATGCTTCTTCTGGTAAATTATCGACTCTTTCTTCCTTGAAAATATCTTCGGAATTTCCAATATACGTATTCTGTTCTAAAAGTAAAGTATCTGTATTTTTATGTAATCGTAAATAAGAGTAACAAATATTTCTTACTAAAACATACATCCATGAGTGAAAGGCTTGTGCGTTATCAAGCGTGTGTAATTTTTGATATATTCGTATCATTGATTCTTGTGCTAAATCTTTAGCAGTTGCTTCATCATTAACTATGTTGTAGCACCAATAATAAACTTTATTTATAACGTGTGAGTACAATAATTCGAATTGTTCCATATCCTTTTGAACTGTCTCAACAATTTGGGTAAGTTCTTCTCTCTTATCCATATTTTTGTCCTCCTTTATTATCAGGATTTTACCTACCCTAACTCTTAAACGCTTTTTTGACGTTAAACGTTCAATAATTTTTGAATTTTTATTTAATTAATTTGTTAGATTTATCTACTAGTTCTTTCTTTTTGTTTAAAAGTTTGAGTAATTTATGCTTCTAATCAGATTCTTTTTTTTTGCTATTATATATTTGTGGTAAATAAATAATACCCTATTTTTTAGCCAGTTTTCTTATAAAAATGATAATAAATAGAGGATATTTAGCATGCAACTGAAAAATGTAAACCTCTGGTTGCGTAAATGAAAAGCAAAGTTTGTAGAGCAACTATCCTTTTTTGCGTATACTAAGGGTGTAGAAAGAAGAGGGATTTATTATGTTAGAAAATTGGAAAAAGAATGTTACAGTATTTATGACAAGTCAGATGATATCTTTATTAGGATCATCTTTAGTTCAATACGCTATTACATGGTATATTATGTTAGAAACAAAATCAGGGTTATATTCAGCAATCGCAATGGTATGTGGTTTTTTACCTATATTTATTTTATCACCAATTGCAGGAGTGTGGGCTGATCGTTATTCACGTAAAACATTAATTATGGTAGCTGATGGTGGAATCGCTGTTACAACATTATTATTAGCTATTTTATTCTTAATTGGATATCGAGAAATTTGGATATTATTTGTAGCTTTAGTGATTAGAGGAATTGGATCTGCAATTCAATCTCCATGTGTGAATGCAGTATTACCAGATATTGTTCCAGAAGAACAATTATCTCGTATTAATGGAATGAATAGTAGTATTCAAGCAATCGCTAATTTAGTTTGTCCTATGGCTAGTGGTGCATTATTAAGTGTTGCATCAATGGAAGCAATTTTCTTTATCGATGTTATTACAGCTGCACTAGCGATTATTATAATGATGAAGTATTTATATTTACCAAAAGCACAAAAGCCTTCAGAAGAAGTTGGAACATGGAGTTCATTTAAAGAAGGAGTTCAATATGCATTTTCTAAGAAGTATTTAAAAGTATTATTTGTTTGTATGATTTCTTTATGGATAGTTGCAGGTCCAATGATGTCTTTACCAGCATTACAAGTAGTAAGAGTATTTGGTGATAAATTATGGTATTTAACAGCTGTTGAGACGGCTTCAGGTGTTGGGATGATAGCAGGTGCATTATTGATTTCTGTTTGGAAAGGATTTAAAAGTTCAATTGTTACTATGGCAGCTGCTTTAGTTGTAATGGGAGGTGCAGTTGTTATGATGGGATTTCCAACATACTTCATGTTATATCTAGTAATGGCTGTGGTTATGTATGGAATGTTATCTATTTTTAATACACTGGCTATAACATTCCTACAAAAGAAAATTGATAAAGAATATATTGGAAGAGTATTTGGAATGACAACTATGTTCTCTAGTAGTTTAATGCCATTAGGAATGTTAGTATTTGGTCCATTAGCGGATATTATCGCTATTGAGTATATACTAATCGCATGTGGAATCGTTGTTATATTAGTTGCTGGCTCTATAGGGATGTCAACAACATTAAAAAGAGCAGAAGCATAAAAAAATAAGAGAGTGTAGTAAAAAACTATATTCTCTTTTATTTTGTGCAATTTTCTATTTTATTGTTTGAGAGTAGCATATATGTTACGCTAAAAAAAATATTAAAAAAAGTGAACGAATTGTTTTCTTTAAACATCTATGCTTTAGGAAAGTTTAAAATATAATTTTCCAATAGTGGATATAAATAGATACGAGGAGGAAGAAAATGCATAAAATAATAGGTAAAATATCTAAAATCAGTCTTGCATTAATAGTGTTAATAACTGGTCTTACATCACTTATTAATACAAGTTATATCAATGCACAAGAAGATTTTAGTATTAATGAGTTAGTTACATATAATGACGATAATACAATAGCTACCATTACTTTCGATGAAAAAAGTATAAGTGAAGGGTATTCTGTTAAAGAAATAACAACACCAGAAGGTGAGGTTATAAATGTATCAGAAAAAAACTATACAGTGGATAGTAATGGTGAATATGATTTTATTATTGCATATTACGATATGGAAGAATTAGAAGAGGAGAAATCATTAACAAAAAAGGTAGTAGTATCTGAAATTGATGAAATAGGAACATCAACTTTAGATATGAATCCTATTGTGACACCGCGTACAAGTGTAAGTAATGGAGATGTTAGTTTAAATATTCCAGCTTATGATGAAAATGTTGGGTGGAATACAGGCGATGTTAAAGATGTAGAGGTAGTAGTTAATTTTGGCGATGATAGCTCTGAGAATAAGACGTTAGAAATTGATTTAATAGAAGGGATGCGATATGAATCTATTTCTATTAAAGAAGGGACAAGTTTAACAGGTGTAGATACAGGAATTGTAACTGTTTATCCAAGTTCTGAGAATCTATCAACAGCGATTAGTTCTCAAGTATTACCTAAAAGAGAAACTACATCTGGGATTAATAGTGCTTGGAGAGCAACATTTGGAAAGATAAAATATGAATTTACTAGTGGAACAGAGGTATTAACAATAAAATTTAAGGTCAGTGTTGATTCGATTCGTTATTATGGTCCAAAAACATTGAATGATGCAATTACAGTTACTGCAAAAAAATCTGGTATGGTAATTGGTGGCAGTGCTGTTACTCAATCAATTGACGCCATTGGTTCAACAATTGGTGGAACATCAATAGCAGATTATGGGACATCAGCACCAGGCTCAACATCTGTTTTAGCTAGTACAGATTCTTCTACTGAATATGGTCGTATTCCAGCATTTTCTAACGGATTTGAATTAGCGACAGGTCGTTTTACTAATCGTTATTCAAAAACAGCAGTGTATACTTTATATTATCCAGTAGGAATGAAATTCTCTCGTGTAACCGACAGAAATGGAGGAGCATTAACTTATACAATATTAGAAGAAGATGAATCTACTGGGAAAGTAGTTATTAAATTTAATTATTATCAAGGACGATTTATAGGATATTTACATTATGAAGTACCGAAAGGTACTGCTTCTGGGACTTATTATGTCCAAGGACAAAATAGTGTAGAATTTACATATTATGATGATACAACAGCAACTGCAACACGTTCTGAACGCTTTATAGTGTTGAAGTTGTAGACAGTGTTACAAATTCTTTATCCATCACAAGTACTCGAAATTTAACAATGAATACAGCTATTGCAGACCATTATGTATATGGACCAAATTTTATGGTTGAAAATAATGCGGCAGGGATACGTGAAAATCAAATAGCACAGTTTGATTTTGAAACAGGTCATATAGTTAAATCTGTAAGGTTTCCTTTTGATAATACCGTATCAGGTAACAAAATCACTGAAATAGAGTATAAGACAAATAAAAATAGTGACTGGCAGTCATTCACTGATATTAGTAAAGTAGGTAACTCTTCAGGATACAGTACATTACACGTTAAACATCTTAATTTAGATGAAGATGAGTATTTGATTTCTATTAAGGCAAATTGTGGAAGCTTCAAGCAAGGATTTAAATCATCTGCTTTTGATTATACTTTTAGTAATGTTAGTGTTGCAGGTACTTTAGATAGTAGTTTAACATCGGCTAAAGTAACATTATCCTTATATGATAAAGAGGATAAAGATAATACCATAGTTAAAAAAGAGGCTTATGTTTATAAGGCAACAGCACCAGCTTTTGCGAGTGATAGTACAGCAACTTTTAAAACTGAAAGTGGATCAACCACTTCTTCTATCACTGCTGGTAATACTTTCCAAGTGTCAGCGAAACTAGGCGCTGATCAAACAATGCCATTATCTAGAACTAGTCATTTAGTGGTTGAACCAGAACTCTATTTGAAACAACCGAAGGGAATGCAAATAGTAACAGGAAGTATTGTGATTACAAATAATGATGGAACGAATGTAGAGTATACAATTAGTGATCCAATTCAAAGAGCTGGTG
>JBKEBJ010000485.1:0-8767 GCA_047973105.1 Coprobacillaceae bacterium
ACACAAATAAATGCTTTTTTTTTCTTTGTTATCCTCCTGTAAATGTTGATAACCAAGCTTTAAGAAGCTGTTGTTGATATACATCATCTACTTTTTCTGGGTGCCATTGAACACCAATAATATTATTTTTTTCTATTCCTTCAATTAAACCATCTTCACTAATTGCATTGACATTAAATCCTGAGGCAACAGTATCAATATTTTGATGATGATACGAGTTAACCTTAATAGTTGTATCCATAAACTTTGATAAAATAGTATCTTTTTGAATTGTTACAGTGTGTGCATATGTTTCTTTTGGATCTTGCATATGCTCTACACTTTCTGGATGAGATGAAGGAATGTCTTGAATTATATCTCCATTAAAGAAAACATTAATTGTTTGAATTCCACGACAAATACCTAATATCGGTTTTTTTTGTTTCGCAAATAATGATATTAATGCGAATTCCATTTGTTCAAATGTAGGTGGATCTATTTTTGTGGTAGGGTGGACATCTTGATTGTAGAATTTTGGGTCAATATCACCACCACCAGTTAATAATAATCCATCACACATTTCTAAAAGTTTATTGTATGTTTCAAAGCTACCAGGTGTAGCAATAACTAATTCTACACCAACATTTTTCAACATTTGATAATAATTGTTATATATATATAGTGATTTACTATCATTTGTTATGCGAACAGGTGTTACAATACGTAAAGTCATAATATCCTCTCCTTTTCCTGTATATTATAGTATATTCTAAGTTATAAATATAGAGCATAATAAAAAATACTTTTATTATCAAGATTGCTTAGACAGAAGTATAATCGTGTGTTATAATTTTGAATATAAAAGTAGATTTATAACGAATGAGGTAGATAAAGGTATGGACTTTTTAAATAAATTAATAGATTCTGTCGGAATGCAAAATATAATCATTGGTGTAGTAGTTTTAGTTGTACTTGTTATTGGTATTTTTACATACCGATTTTTTAGATTAAAAAAATATCGAAAAGAATTAGTGGAGTTAGAAAATCAAATGAACGCGACTAAATCTTTGCCTATTCAGTATCGTCTTGGTAGGGTACAAGGAATCGCTAAAAATATGCCTGAGGTTGCTGCGAAATATGACGAATATGCAAAAGAATTTGAAAAAGTTACTAATTTCCAAACGGATACTATTGCTATGCAAATCACAGAATTAGATGATCGCTTATTTTCACGTAAATTAGGCGGTATCAAATCGGAATTCACTAAGCTACAAGAGGATGTTGATACATATGAAAAAGATGCTAAAACATTACTTAATGATATTGAAAAAATTACAGAGATTGAAAATATACAACGTTTAGAAATAATTAAAATTAAGGAAGCATATCGTAATACAACAGATAACTATACTGCTGTTCGTTTTAAAATAGAAGATTTTGTACCTGAGGTACCAAATAAAATTGCAGATATTGATCAACGTTTTGTTGAATTAGAAAATATGATGAATGAACAAAAGTTTAATGAAGCTAGTCAGTTTAGTAAAAAAATCGAAAAAGATATCCTTGTATTAGATACGCATTTAGAAGAACTACCAACATTTATTTCGATTGTTCGAAAATATATTCCTAAAAGAATGAAAGAAATTGCTGATAAGATGAAAGAAATGGAAAGCATGGGATTTTCATTAGAGGTTTTAAATGCTCCAATTCGCTATCAGAAAGTAGAACAAGATTTAAATGAAACAGTTACAAATGTGAAAGATTTAAGATTAGCAGATGTAGGTCATGCTATTGAGGTAATGACGGAAGATATTAATTCTTTAATTACAGATTTCGAAAGAGAAGAACAGGCATTAGTTGCTTATAAAGAAAAACAAACATATTGTTATCGTTATATCGATGATTTGGATGTTGCTTTAAAAGAATCGATTGTATATTTGGAAGAATTAACTACTAATTATCGTATGGATGCATATGATTTTGACATGAAAGGTGTATATTCTGACTTTCAACCAATTTTAGAAGAATTAACGGAAATTACTAGCATTATTAATAGTAACAATTTTGCTTATACAGAAATGATTTCTCGTTTTGATAAGTTATTAGCTAAATGTAAAAAATTCGAAGAAAAATTATCGTCTTTTAATGAAATAAAAGCTACTTTACGTTTACAAGAAAAACGTGCTTTAGATGAATTAGATAATATTAATATTGTTTTATTAGAAATTAAATCAGAGATAAAAAACAAACATTTGCCTATGATTAATGATTCCTATAAAGATTACATTGAGGATTCGTATAACAAAGCAACAGAAATCTTGAATTTTACTAAGAAAAGGCCTGTTGATTTAGAACGTTTATCAAATCAAGTGGATGCTGCTAGGGATGTTATTTATAAATTATATGATAATGTTCATAATTTAATAGTAACGGCAGAAATGGTTGAAGATGCAATTATTTATGGAAATCGTTATCGTTCTACTTTCTTAGAAGTAAATACTGAACTCACAAAAGCAGAATTACTATTTAGAAATGGAGAGTATACGAAAGCATTGACTACAGCGGTTGATATTATTGAAAAAATCAAACCTGGATCATATGAAAGATTGGTAAATAATAACAAAGAAAAAGTCTAACTTATTTGGACTTTTTTGTTTGAAAATGCATATACTTGTGGTATGGAGGGAAAACATGATATATCTTGATTACGTGGCAACAACGCCATTGGATAATGAAGTAAGAGAAAGTTATAATGAATTATTATCAAAGTATTATTTTAATGCGGATTCCTTATATGATAAAGGTGTTGAAGTACATCGTTTAATGGAAAGATCAAGAACACTATTAGCACAAATGTTACATGTTAGTAATGAAGAACTAATATTTACTGGAAGTGGAACAGAATCTAATGTAATGGCATTAAAAGGGGTGGCTTTTCAATATCATAATCGAGGAAAACATATTATTACAACGGCTATTGAACATTCATCAGTTTATGAAACATGTCAACAATTAGAAAAAGTATTTGGTTTTAAAGTGACATATTTACCTGTAGACACAAATGGGAATATCTCTTTAGAACAATTGGAAGCAAGTATTAGCGAAGATACTATTTTAGTATCTATTATGGCAATTAATAATGAAATGGGAGTAATTAATCCTATTCATAAAATTAAAGAAATAGTTAAAAAACATGATAAAGTAAAGTTACATGTGGATATGGTTCAAGCATTAGGAAAAATAAGGATTGATTTAACAGATATTGATTTAGCTTCTTTTTCAGCCCATAAAATTTATGGATTAAAGGGGAGTGGTTTATTATATAAAAACTTAAAAACAACAATTGTTCCAACTATTAGTGGTGGACAACAAGAATTTGGCTTGCGTGGTGGTACTTCTAATACTTGTACTAATATCATTTTCGCTAAAACTTTACGTTTAGCAACAGATAAATTAGAAGATAATTACAGATATGTTCAAGATTTAAATATTTATGTACGCAAAAAATTATTAGAGTTATCTGATGTGGTTATTAATAGTGATGATAATTATTGTTTACCACATGTTTTGAATTTTTCGTGTGTTGGTTATAAACCAGAAGTTATTTTACATGCATTGGAAGCTAAACAAATATATATTTCTACAAGAAGTGCTTGTAGTTCTAAATCAACTAATACATCTAGAGTAATGAAAGCATTGAATATTGATGAAAAGATTGCAAGTAGTGCACTACGTATTAGTCTTTCTTCTTTGACAAGTTACGAAGATATTGATACATTTATATATGCATTAAACGAAATTTTAAATACTATTAAGAAGCAGAGGTAATATATGGAAGCAAATTATATTTTAATTCGATTTGGAGAACTAACTACAAAAGGTAAAAATCGAAAGTTATTTACGCACAAATTATTGAAGAATACAAAAGAACTATTATCAGAATTCAGGAGTTTAGAATATGATTTAAAATATGATCGTATGTATATTATTTTAAATACTCATAATCATAATGAGGTCTGTGAAAAATTAAAAGATGTGTTTGGAATTCATTCTTTTTCAGTCGCATATAAAGTTGAAAGAGATTTAGAAAAAACAAAAGAGGTTGTTAGTACTATTATCAACAATAATGATTTAATCACTTTTAAAATAAACACAAAAAGAAGTGATAAGACATTTCCAAACTCTTCTCAAGAGATTAACCGTGAGATTGCAGGACATGTTTTTCATCATGCGAATCGTGATTTAAAAGTAGATGTTAGAAATCCTGAAATGCTTATTACTGTTGAAATTCGTAGTGATGCGATTTATGTAATGGATAATGTCATTAAAGGTGCTGGAGGATATCCAGTCGGAATTGGTGGTAAAGCATTGTTAATGCTTTCTGGTGGAATTGATTCACCTGTCGCTGGTTATTTAACTATGAAACGTGGTGTAGATATTGAATGTATTCATTATGCTGCACCACCATATACTAGTGAAATGGCTAGAGAAAAGATGATTGATTTAGTTGATCAACTTCGTCGCTTTACTCATGGGAAGATTACTGTACATATTGTAAACTTTACAAAACTACAATTAGCTGTATATGATCATTGTGATGAAAGTTATGCAATGACAGTAATGCGTCGTATGATGTATCGTATTGGCGAACGTGTCGCAAATGAAAATCATTGTTTAGCTTTAGTGAATGGTGAAAGTATTGGTCAAGTTGCTTCGCAAACATTACAGAGTATGCAAGTAATTAATGAGGTAATATCATTGCCTGTTTTACGTCCAGTAGTTTGTTTGGATAAATTAGAAATAATTGATATCGCAAAAAAAATCGACACTTATGATATTTCAATAAGACCACATGAAGACTGTTGTACAATTTTCACTCCAAAAGCACCTGCAACAAAACCAAAATCTTATAAAGCAGAAAATTTTGAAGAAAAATTTGATTATAATTCCCTAATAAATGAGTGTGTTGAATCATCAGAGACAGTAATTATTGATAATGATTATCATAAAAATGAAGAGTTTTTCTAAAAATACATAAATTTAAATAAAAATTAAATTAAAAAAACATTGATATAATCAATAAAAATAACATTTAATCTAAAAAAAAGATAATTTCTTTTAAAATAATGCATAATTTTTTCACACCTGCACAAAATAACATTGTCAGGAGGTGAAAGTAATGAATAACTCAAAAAGTAAATTAGTAGTACCTGGAGCTCAAAACGCAATCGACCAAATGAAATACGAAATCGCTAACGAATTCGGTGTTAATTTAGGACCTGATACAACTGCTCGTGCTAATGGTTCTGTAGGTGGTGAAATCACTAAAAGATTAGTAGCTATGGGACAAAGCCAAATTAGCGGAAACAAATACTCAAAATAATTAAATTATAGTTAGATGATTTAATTAAAACCCTAGTGTAAACTAGGGTTTTTTCTTTCATGATTGTTATAAATAATATGCGGGATATAACATCTGGAATCAGCTAATTAAAATCCAACACAGCAGAATAAAATTAAAATGATGAAGATTACAAAGAAAATTGATCCGCCACCGAAACCACATCCATTATCGTATCCACATCCACAGTTAACAAAGAACATACATATCCCTCCCTTCGCCTTATTATATGTAAAGAGTACATTGAGATTTAGGGCATTTGTCCTGATGGCAAGATAACTTTTATAAATCATCAAAAAATAACAAATAAAAAACTAACTAATTATTGAAGAATATTACTTCTGATTTTAAATATAAAATACTATTAATTTAACGATAATATATTGGAATAATGATAATTTTCATGCCCCATATATGTGCTATTAATGGATAAAAATGAGAAATTACAAGCTCTGATTGCCTAAAATAATACAATTCAATAAAATAATTATTTTTATGATTATAACAAGGGAAAATACAGTTTTTATCTATGAATTTTTGTGCTATAATACAGGCATGGTCAAGATAAAAGTAAAAAGGAGAGTATGGAAATGAATTTAAAAGACAAAGTTTTTGTAGGGATTGTTGGAAGAGAAGTTGTCGTAAGAGATAATGTTAGCAATGTAAATGAATCTTATCCGTATGTAGGAAAAATCTTTTCTACAGAGAAAGATAGTTTATTAATGTTTTACGCAAATGAAGATGCATACTACATTTGGCAACATATTAATGACAACAAAGTAGAGAACAGTTTCTATAATAAAGAAAAGTGTAAAAAGTTATTAGAAAAAAATGTAGATATAATTTTATCTAATAAAGCAATGAAATTATAAAAAGCGCTATCATTTTTTGTTGTGGATAAGAAATGATAGTGAAAAGATTGTTGAGTTTATGTGCTATTTTCTGTACAATAGAGGATAGATACATAAGGAGGATATATTAATATATGGTAAAAGTCATGGCGGTTAATGCCGGGAGTTCATCGTTAAAATTCCAATTATTTGAGATGCCAGAAGAAAAAGTCATAACTTCAGGGATTGTAGAAAGAATTGGGTTTGAGGATGCAAATTTTGAAATTCAAGTCGAGGGTGAAAAGAAAAAAGCAACAAGTGCGATTATGGACCATAGTGTTGCTGTTACATTGCTGCTAGATGCATTAGTAGATTATAAAATTGTAAATTCTTTATCAGACATTGATTCTGTTGGACATCGTGTTGTTCACGGAGGAGAATATTTTGATGATTCTATTAAAGTAGATGAAGACGTAGTAAAAAAAGTAGATGAGTTATGTGAATTAGCTCCATTACATAATCCAGCAAATTTAATTGGATATCGTGCTTTTAAAAAAGCGTTGCCTGGGGTAGACCATGCATTTATTTTTGATACAGCTTTTCATCAAACAATTACAGAAGAAAAATATCTTTATCCATTACCACTAGAATTCTAGACAGACTTAAAAGTACGAAAATATGGCGCACATGGAACTAGACATAAATTTGTAAGTGATGAAGTCATTAAAGAACTAGGAAATCCAGAAAACTCAAAAATGATAGTTTGTCATTTAGGGAACGGAGCTAGTATTTCAGCTGTGAAAAATGGTGTTTGTATTGATACTTCAATGGGATTCACACCATTAGCTGGTGTTATGATGGGGACTCGTTCAGGAGACGTGGATCCATCGATTATGCCATTTTTATGTAATAAGCTAAATAAAACATGTGATGAAATATTAGATATTTATAATAAAAAATCTGGTATGTTAGGTGTGTCAGGGATTTCTTCTGATTCACGTGATGTTGAAGATGCATATTATAAAGGTGACGAACATGCAATTTTAACAAGTAAAGTTTATGCTGAAAGTGTTGCTAAATATATTGGTAGTTATGTTATGGAATTAGGTGGTGTTGATGCTATTGCCTTTACGGCTGGTGTAGGTGAAAACGCTTCTTACTTGCGTACATTGATTATTGAAAATGTTGGTGAAGCTTTACAAGCTAGCTTAGATGAAGAAAAAAATGGTACGCGAATGAAAGGGAACAGAACAATTTCTGCTCCAGATTCAAAAGTTAAAGTGATGATTATTCCTACAAATGAAGAAGTGATGATTGCTAGAGATACCATTCGTGTATTAGGATTATAAAATTAGAAAGACTCTTTTTGCTAGAGTCTTTTTTTTCTTTGTGTTATAGTAGTGCAGAGGTGATTATATGTTTAATGAAGTATTTCATAAAATTAATGAGCTTGAGGAGATTGTAATTTATCGTCATGTAAATCCTGACTTTGATGCTTTTGGCAGTCAGTTGGGATTGTTCAATATAATTTCAAAAACATTTCCACATAAAAATGTATATGTGGCAGGAGAATTTTCTTCTGATTTGATTTCAAAATACGATGTTCAATTCACTACAGACTTACCTGATTTTACAAATAAAAAAGTATTGGGAATTGTTGTTGATACTGCTAACCATGAAAGGATTGATGGGGAAAGTTACGTTAATTGTGCAGTTCTAATTAAAATTGATCACCATCTTGTTGTAGATAGTTATGGTGATATTAATGTTGTAGACAGCACAGCAAGTTCTGCAAGTCAATTAATTGGTCAGTTTTTGAAAGCTAAAGAAGATGTACTACAGATTAGTGTTTCTGGAGCTAGTGCTTTATACTTGGGGATGGTTGGTGATACAAATCGTTTTATGTATAAAACAACAGATCAACGTACTTTTCAAATTGCTGCAATGCTAATTGAAAAGGGAATTGATATTAATGATTTATATCAACGCATGTATTTAAAGAAGGCAAAAGATTTAGAGGTTAATAAATACATTCTTAACCAATATCAAGTGGATGATAAAGTAGCGTATTATGTTTTATGTCAAAAAGATTTAGATTCTTTAAATATTTCACGTGAACGTGGTTCAGATTATGTTAATATGTTATCTGGTGTTGAAGAATTTGAAGTTTGGATGGCTGTTACAGAAAATGTAAAAGAAAATAATTGGCGTGTTAGTATTCGTAGTCGACAGGTAGAGATACAGGAAGTTGCTAGAAAATATCGTGGTGGAGGACATGCCCTAGCTAGTGGGGCTACACTAGAATCATTTGATGAATTAACGGCCTTATTAGAGGATTTAAAAGAACGTATTAAAGAACAATTGTAAAGATATAGTCAGGTAATTATTATTACTTGACTATTTTGTTTTGAAAAGAAAGAATTATTGTTGTCGTAAACGTTAATTTAACTAGATATTACTTCCTTTTTTATAGGAATTTAGTATATAATATGTTATAATTTTACGTATGAATTGAGGTGGAAATATGAAAGCTAAAATTTTAGTTGTAGATGATGAA
>JBKEBJ010000106.1:0-8401 GCA_047973105.1 Coprobacillaceae bacterium
ATCTTCGAAATCATAGACACTTTCGGTTCCACTTAACAATCCGATTCCTAGTTTGTCATACACTGAGGAAACAGAAGCACTTACTACTAATCCTTCTATCTTTCCTGATGTATGTCCACTATTTGCGACAGCGTTACTTCCGGTTACTGTGGAAGTACTTGCTTTCGTTTGCGTGAAGTTTAAGGCACTACTTCCATTAATTGCCTCAACGATATACTCTCTTTCTTTTAACATATCGATTTCATATGTTCCATCACTTTCAATAGTTAATGGAGTAGAAGCAATCTTTCCATTTTTCTCTGATAACATTAAGGTAATCTTATCTCCTGTATATGGCATATCACCTGTATCATAGATACCATTTCCATTGTTATCATTGAAGATAACTCCTTTTAAATGTCCGACACTTAATGTTCCAGCTAATACTGAACCAACTACCCAAGATTGGGTTGTTTTACCTTCTGGTTGGGCCCCTGAATAGGTTCTCCAATAATTAGTTTCATCAATTGGAGAAGCATCATCAGCCTTCAGCTCAAAAGTGAAAGAACCTTCTTCATTGGTATCAATCGGATCATTTGCGACAAACTTCAAGAAAACAACATCATCTAATTGACTCGCAACTTCTCCATAGGTTTTCCATCCTGATGTTGGAACAAAAGGTTCCCAAGTTAAGGATAAATCATTGGCTGTAGTATTGATATCTCCATCCAATGCATAATACGTAGTAAAGCCAGGAACAATAATCTCTCCTTGCATATTAGCAGTCCAAGTAAAAGGCGCAGGATCGACATTATTTAGAGGATCATTAATCGCTTTATTATTGAAGTAATCACCATAATCTTTACCTGTTTTAGGAATAGGGAAATAGATATTGGCAGTTTCAAATTTATTAGGAGCACTATTTTTATAAGAGATTTCAACTTCCGCAATACGATCTCTAGAAAGAGCTGCAATCGAGCTATCTGTTCCATCATAGGTATAGAAATCTGTTGTATCTCCTTTAATACGAATCCCTGAGAAGATTTGAAGTTCAGGAAGTTTCACTACGAATGTTTTCGTTGTTTCTCTTGGTGCTTGGAGATTCTTTCCGGCTACCCCAGTTAAATTAAAATCATCATTTCTAATATATGATGGAGCACTATCATAACCTACAAAGTTCCCTTTACCCTCAACCATAATTACATCACGTAAAGTTAGGTTCGCATAGCCTTGATTGGTTGTATCTACTTTTAAATTAAATACTACATTCAATCGATTATTTGTTCGATATTCTCCACTATCACCTTTAGTCTGTACTCCAGCCATAACCGTATAAGGATCATCAAAGGTATACGTATAGATTACTGCGCCATCTGCAGCTGTAGTTTTAGATTTTAATGTTGCCTTATCTGTAATATCGCCATTAAAATTAAATTTCAGGCTTGTCTCATCTAAAGAGAATCCTTTTGGTTCACGAATATATATGTTTGGGTCTTGTAGTAAGTTTTCAGTAATACTGCCACCCATATTCCATGTATACCCACTTGCCGTAAAACTAACATCAACTGGTATACTATCACCAGGATAGTATACTGGGTCTAGTTCTTTATTAACTAATACTGAACTCGCACTAATTCTACGTGTACTATTCGGGGTTACATTTACAGTCGCACTAACACTATCAATTGTTAATGTGTGGCTTCCTGCATTCCCATTAGTCAATACACCATATGCACAATAACCATAGGTCATATTACTCCCAGGCACACCAATAACATTAGTACCTGTATGTCTTGAGGGATATTGTTGAACAACGCCTGTTATCTTTGTAATATATTCATCTTTGGCTAAACCAATTTTATCCCCATCAATAATAATACCAAACATAGAATGGGAGCTTTTCATATCTGATAACGTAATTCCTGTTGGGTTACTTGTTGTATAAACTTTAATATCTTTTAAATACTTTCCATTTGGTACTGCTACTCTTAAGATTTTAGCACCAATTTCAGGACTAAATGACCATTCTAAATCCAAGTCGTTTTTAGTAGTATAACCATTATTCTGTACTGCATAATTTCCTAAGAATTGATAACCATTCTCATATCCATTCGCCTTATAATCATACACATTAGTGTTATAATTTAGGATAGTAAGTGGCACATCTTGTTCTAATAAATTTACAGTGTAAGCTCGATTATCTACTATATAATTACTATTTCCATTAACTTTAAAAGCTGTTTTAACACTAAAATATGCTTTATCTGCTTTTCCTGTCTCTGTTCCATACGTATCCCCATTTAATTTAAACTTTGGATATCCAAAACCACTAACATAAGTGTTAATATGTACATTAGAATAAGTAACTGTCACCACTCGATTTACTGTATCATTACTTACTGTCATATTTCCAGCTTTTGTGAAATTTGTTTCTGATATTTCGATAAACTCAGCACCAACTGGATATGTATAATAAATAGTAATTTCATCCATTAAAAAATCAAATTTATTACCTGCAATATCATCATATATCCAAAGATACGCTTGTTGACCAAACGGAGTAAATACAGGCGAATATCCATCTGTGTCAATATAAGTACCTGTTGTAGTGCTTGTCAAGTTCCCACGATGATAGTACATGTTTTGAATTGTCCCTTTAACATTAACAATAACACTTTCTTCTAATGTTTCACTTCCAGAAGTTAAAGATACTTTTAATGCATCTTTTAATTGTCCTTGTGATGTACCCTTTGATATTGTCGCTAAAGAATCTTCATATAATACTCTTTTATTTGTATAATCATAGAGATTACTATCTATCGCTAAACGCAATGTTAAAATCACATTTTCCGCATCCTTATTAAATACATAACGAATTTTCCCACTCTTTTTTACGGGTTCATAAACTGTATTGTTTACATTTTTATAGCCAGTAATTGTATCACTCCCAAAATCATTACCACTTTGGGCTACTAAACTACTAGATAACATAGCTTGTTGTGTTGACTCTACCGTAGTTAACACCGTTTCTCCAGCTTTAGATGTTGTTCCATTCTTAGCTGAATACGCAACTATTTCATATCCATCAGGAACATCGATTTCAATCACTCGTTCTTTTTCTGTTCCGGTTTGTGAAAATATTGCATTGATTTCAATTTGTTCAGAGTCATAGAAATTCCAATCTACTTGAGATACAGTACTCCAATCAATATGATTTCCATCATCTCGATTAAAAGTTACTGTTAAACTATCGCCTGTAGGAGAAGTTACGGTTCTAGGTAAGACCTCTGATGTTTCTCCTTTAGAGACCAATCCTGTAACTTCTACCTCCTTTGTAATACTTTGTATTTCTTCTTGATTTTCATCTACATAATACTTCACAGTAAATGCATAATTCCCATTAGTATCCACTGTGTATGATGGATTTAACAAATCCATCATTGTTCCATTTGGACTCATAATACTTTCCACTGTATATGATGTATCCAAATCTTGTAAATTAAATATAATATTCGCTTGTGTTTTATCATCATTTATTTCAATTGTTTCTGTTAAATCAAAGCTTTCTGCTGATACACTAGAATTCTTTACTAACATACTAAAACATGAAAAAAACATAGCTATAGCTAATGATAATTTACATAGCCTCGTCCATTTAAATGTTTTCATTTTACCCTCCTTATAATATCTTTATAATTATTTTACACACAATATATATGACCCTACTTATTAGTAACATTACGCACTTAATAAGTTTGATTTTTTTAGTCTTTTAATAATTACATAGATTATAAAAATGATTAGGAGAATAATAAACCATACATTTATATTTTTATTATTTATACTTGCATTTTCATTTACTATTTTTTGTTTATTTTCAACTACCTTAAATTCACCATCCTCCTGTAAATAAAAAATTGAAACATTATCTATTACATCTTTAGCATCATTTTCTACATACTCTGTTTGTTTTCTAATCAAAATAGTTTTCAAATCTTGTTCATTATATTGAATTATCTCTTCGTCTATAAAATAATCACCTATAGAATTTTTATAAACTGCATATACATCCAGATCTTTATGAATATTATCAATGATACCTACCCACTCAACAAACACATAACCTTCCTTTTTAGGAGATTCTATATATTCGACAGAAGATGCATAATAAGCTTCTACTGTTTTATATTTTTGATTATCAACATAATAGTTAATATTGTATTTATTAGGCTCTATAATTGCTAGAAAGCTAGTTGATGTATATAGGGGACCGCTTTGATAATATGTAGTATTTCCTTTTTCTTGATATCCCAATACTGTATATCCCATTGGTTTATAATTAGGAATTTTTGCATAACTCCCTTTGTCTATTGTTTGTTTCGAAAGCAATTTTCCATCTGGAGTAAAAAATTCTACTATTACCTTTGAATCTACATTATGACTAGTTTCATTACTTACAAAAGTAAATCCCTTTGTATAACTAGTTGTATCTAAAAACAGTATCGATATACTTGGATTCAATTTATTGTTAATAGCACCTTGATATATGCCTTCTAAAACTAACGTATTATCCGATGCATTCATTTGTACAGTTGTTTGTAACATATCACTTGATTCATTGGCGATTACTTCTTCATTCCAAGATATAAATCGAATATTGTCTAATCCTTTTGTTTCTGGAATTATGATAGTTGCATCTATATTTGTATTCCCTTGAATCGTATAAATCAGTTGCATTACTTGACCTTTTTGTATAGATGATATATCTGTATCTGGTGAATAATATTTATCTTGTTTTACATCATATAACTGTATTGTAACCTTATTAATATTAATATTTGTAGCTTCCACTCTTTGATATTGTAAGCAGACTCCTAGCATAAAAATGAACACATGAAAAATATACTTACCCTTCTTCATTAGTCTCTCCTATCCCATGCACTACTTCTTGTATTTCAATTGTATCTATTGTCTGATTATTAGCATGATCATATAAGACTATTATTACTTCTCCTATAAATTCTCCTGCAATTTCATGCGTTTTAGGAATGGATAATTTCTCTCCTTGATATTCTAAATATGATTTTTTATAATTTAAGCCACTACCATTTTCTATAATCTCTAATGATAAAAGAGTGTTGTCAATATACACTACATCATTCAATATAGGATATTCCTTATCAATGTTATTAATATGTATTTCTTTATAGATTTCATTTACTTGAATCGTATATGTACCATTTTTTGTAGCACAAAAAGATATAGAATTTCCATCTGTTGTATACTTTACATTTTGTGAAACATTTTCAATATGAATCTCTTGATCAACAATATCTTGATTCAAACTAACAATGACATCAATATCCATTGGGGTAATTTGTTCTATATATTGAATACTAGCTATTTCTAACTCTGATTCTGCATTAAGAACCTTAGTTCCTACTAAATATCCACTACCACCTAATGTTATCGCAATAGCTATCTTTAAGCCCATTCCCGAAACAGATATCGCTCCGACTTTATGACCATTAATAATTTCTTTAAGAACTGAATCTGTTAATTCAAATGTGCTATTTTGTTGTATAATCATCCCTTCAAAAGCTTGGCCTATTAATGCGCCCAAGGATAAAGAGAATACTTTTTTTGGTGTATAACCATACTTTTCTAATTTTTGTTTTATTAATTTTTTAGAGCGCATGATTCGATTTTTGACTGTACTCTCTGGAATGTCTAGAATCTCCGCTATTTCTTTGACACTCATGGAATCTAAATAATATAATTGTGCTGTCCATGACAGCGTCTTTGGTAAATTTTCAATTTCTTTTTGAATAAACTCAATAATTTCTTTTTTTCTATAGGTTTCCCTTGGTGTTTCTTTGTCTTCTATTTCTACTTCTAAATCAAACTCTTCTGTTAATACAGCACTACGTTTATTTTTTCTATGTATTAACATTGATTGATTATAACAAATTTTAAATATCCAAGAATGAAATCGTTTTTCATCTTTTAACGTTCCAATTTGTGAAGAAACAATTACAAAAGTTTCTTGCACCACTTCTTCTGCATCTACTGGATTTTTAACTAAGGTCATCGCAAACAAAAATAACTGATCTTTATAAAAATCAAATAATAGATTAAAGGCTTTGGAATCACCCTGCTTTAATTTTTTTATATGTCTTACATCTAATCTTTTCTTTTTCACACACTTCTCCTCCAACAATCATACAACACTACCTTCCCTTTAACTAGTTTCATAAGCTATGAAAAAAGTTTGATTTAATTATAACATTTTAAAGAAAACTGAGATTTATACTATGATGTTAGATTTTGGGATAAAAAAAGAAGTGGTCTATACTCACTCCTCTATTTACATTCTAATTGTAATGATTTAAAGTTTTCAACTGTTTTTTTATAACTAACTTTAGTCGCTGTTTCTTCTGCAGACTGTAGTATTCCTAATTCATTAATTTCATCAATATTAGCTTCTTTAAAATCTACAGTTAATGAATCTTTATACTCTTTATCTGATACTTCATATGTAAAAGTAATTCCTTTAAGATTTTTTACTTTTTCCTCATATGCTTTACCCATTGTTTCTAAACTCTCTTTTGTATAACCATTTTCTGAAACGGTTACAGTAGTTTCATAAGTAATCTCATTTACTGTATCCTCTTCTTCATCATAGTCAATTGTAGCTGTTACATCTTGGGTATCATTTTTAGCTGAACAAACTGTTGTTTTTGAACCACTACCACACGCTGTTAGTAATAGTGCTAAAAATAATAATGACATTATTTTCTTCATAATATATCCTCTCTTACTCTTAAGTATTCTATATTATTATATCGAAATTATAATTTTTATACAATAATTTTATTTTTACATTCAATATAGAATAAAAAAAATAACCTCTATTTCAACATAAAGGTTACCTTAGATATTATTTCGCTAATGCTTTTTTAGCAGTATCCACAACTTTTGTGAATCCTTTAGGATCAATAATAGCTACTTCTGAAAGCATTTTTCTATTGATTTCAACGTTAGCTAATTTTAAACCATGCATTAATTTAGAATAAGAAATATCATTTAGTCTTGCAGCTGCATTGATACGTGCAATCCATAATTTTCTCATATCTCTTTTAACTTGTCTTCTATCTCTATAAGCATATGCATATGAATGCATTACTTGTTCGTTAGCTGTTTTATATAGTGTATGTTTAGAACCAAAATATCCTTTGGCTAATTTTAATACTTTTTTTCTTCTTTGTCTTGTAGTGTATCCACCTTTTACTCTTGCCATTTCTATATCCTCCTATGCTACTTACTATTTAGCCAATCTTGACTTAATTCTTTTATAATCTGATGCACTTACTAAAGTTGATTTAGCTAAGTGTTTCTTTTGTTTATGAGTTTTGTTAGCAGCCATGTGTGATACATACGCGTGACCACGTTTTAATTTTCCACTACCTGTTCTTTTGATACGTTTGTTAAGACCACTATGTGATTTCATTTTTGGCATAATATATTCCTCCTAAATTATTTCTTCTTTGGTGCTAATATAGCAGTTAAAGTACGACCTTCCATTTTTGCTGGTTTTTCAACAACACAGAATTCTTCACATTCCTTCACAAAATCCTTAAGAATCTTTTCACCAAGATCGATATGCGCTAATTGTCTACCTCTAAAGCGAATCGCGATTTTGACTTTATCCCCAGCTTCTAACCATTTTAAAGTTCTTTTTAACTTAACATCCTTATCATGAGTATCAATAGTCACTGATAATTGTGTTTCTTTTAAGCTAACAACTTTAGAATTTTTCTTCATTTCTTTCGCTTTTTTCTGTTGTTCAAAGCGATACTTACCGTAATCCATAATACGACACACTGGTGGTTTCGCATTTGGAGCCACGCAAACTAAATCCAAATCTTGATCGTATGCATAATTTAATGCATCAAACTTAGACTTAATACCTAATTGTTCACCATGTTGGTCAATAACTAGAACTTCTTTAAAACGAATTTTCTCATTTACTGGATCTTCTTGTCTATTCGGTTTTTGATTTGTAAACTTGCTAATAAAAGCCACCTCCATTTTAGTAGTTAAAACAAAAAGTGAGCGCATAGCACCCACTTTGACATTAAGATTTTTATATCTTAGCGACATTAGCCCATCGATGTTTTCAATCGGGCGAGAAGTAGGCACTTCTTCTTTCCACTACTTTTTATTTACTGATGAATTGTATCATACTTTAGTATGAGATGTCAACAAGTAAATTTCAATCTTGTGATTTATATATTATACCTTCAAATGAAAAGTTAAATTCCACACTAGAGTTACTTTAATGTGGAACTTAATGATTCAAATACCTCCTGTGGAATTTATTCTTACAATGATTTACTATGTAAATAGATATCCTGGTTAC
>JBKEBJ010000020.1:0-2506 GCA_047973105.1 Coprobacillaceae bacterium
GGACTATATTTGGGTATATATGATGTCCCTTATCATATCTTTGATACTTCTTTTTTCTTCAAATCATTGAATATTTGATTGATTATCGACAAACTACATTAAAAGAGTTATGTGAAGAATATAATTTTTCTGTAAAAACAGCATGGAGTGATTTACAAGAACTCAATCATATGATTCATCCAGTTTCGATTGAGTCAGATTTTAATGGGATTTATTTACATATTCCTGCAACCTATTCAATTCGATACATATATTCACAGTTACTGAAAGAGAGTAAAGAATATGCATTGATTGAGTATGCTTTCTTTCATGAAGCAGAAAACTTAGTGGAGGTTGCTGATTATTTAGATGTCAGTGAAGCAACACTTCGAAGAATGATTACACATGTGAATGAGGGTTTAAAAGAAGCAGGGTTAAAACTTTCAAGTAGTCCGCTTCAACTAAAAGGAGAACCAAGAAGAATTTTTTCTTTTATTACTTTTTTATTATCAGAAAAATATTTGTATGAAGAAGAATACTTACCGATGCGTAAGCTATCTATTCTCAATCAGTTATTTAATAGTGTAAATGTTATAAAAAGTGATTATTTAAATTATCCTGATTATAAAAAGTTGAGACTTTGGGTGTATACTCGTGCTATATATTATCGTATTCATCAAAAGGAAATACACTATGATTCAATAAATCCAAGAATACCTGAAATCTTTTCGTTTACTAAAAATCAAGTGTTATATAAACAATTTGAAGGTGTGTTTGGATTTGAATTAAATGAAAATAGTATTATGTTTTTATTTGAGTTGTTTAGTAAAGAACACTATGCACTATCCTATGAAGGTTTATTAGAAATTGTAGAAGATAATCAACAAGCTAGAAAACAAAGAGATCAAATTATCGATATTTTAGAGCAGTTATCCAATATTTATGAAATTACATTGGATAATAAGGAAAAACTTATTTTAGATATTTATAATATGTTACAAATTAAAGTTGTAAAACCTTATATTGTCTATAATCGAAGACAAACGTTTATTAAAGAGATATCTCACCATCATTTGTTATTTTATCAAACAACTCAAAAATTGATTAAACAAGTATTTCAAGAGGCTGGAACAGACTTTGTGAATGAAATGATCTATATTATTTTGACGCATTGGAAAGGGTTAACAAAAAAGTTGGAAGATAAATTTCAAACAATTTCCATTTCGGTATTGATGGATACAGATATTGAAAATACAGAGATGGTGATTGAAATACTAAAGCAGAGAACCATTTACAAAATTGAAGAGTTTATTCCTTCTTCTTTAACTTTGGACAGTATTGTGAAAGAGATGCCAAAAGTGGATATGGTAGTAACTAATATCCCAGGTTTAGAAGAGTTAGATAGTAAAGTTGTATGTATTCAAGACTATCCTACATCTGCAGATTTGATTCATATTTTAGAAGCAGAGGATTATATTGTTAGAAAAAGAAGTAATGATACACAGAAATAAAGAAAACAAGGCAAGTACCTTGTTTTTTTAAGGATATAAATAAAAGTTGCACAAAAGAAGTGTGCGTGTTTGATTACTTTTTAAATCAAGTTTTGAAATTTCTTGTATTTTATCCAAACGATACAAGAGACTGTTACGATGAATATTTAAGATTTGACAAGTTTCTTGAGAGGAACAAAATTGCCTTATGAAAATCTCTAAAGTATATAAGTAACTACTATTGTGTTGTTTATCGTATTCTTTTAAAATCTGTAAAGCAGGATGTAAATATAATTCATGTGTGTCCTGTTTTTTTATTGTTTGGAAAATATCTTCGATTGCAATATCCATAAAAAATTGATATGGCTTATCCTTTGCTAGCTCATAAGCATGCATCGCCTGTTGCTTGTGCTTTAATACATCTTGCATGGTATGAAAGTGGTTGCTGATTCCAAAGTGAAGGTTTACAACTTTAATGTGTCTCATCATTGCTGTCAATTGTTTCTTAACTAAACTATTTGGATTAGGAGTTTGAATGTTAGTAAATAGTAAAAATAGATGATTATCATCTAAAATTGGATAGACATCTTTATATTTATGTACATGGTTAAATAATTGGTAAAGATAAACAATCTCATTAGATTTATCATATACACTTGTGTATGCAATCATAAAATCACTAGAAAGGTTAACATTGGATTTTAAAGTAAAATCTTTTTCTATGATATTATCATTTGCAAAAATATTTTGTAAATAGAAATCATTATTAGGAATATTAGGAACAATGTGTTTGGAAAGATAAAGACTTAAAAACTTTGTAACAATTGTAACTTTTTCATATTCTTCTTCACTAATTTTTTTATGTGTTAATAAGACACAGATGTAACCAACAATCTTTTCTTCAAAACGAATGCTGGATACAATACGGTGTAATGTTTTCCCAACACCATAATCAATGTAGATCATATTGTTGTTTTCATCAAGTGCTTTTTGATAATTGTCCTTTTGAATGAGGTAGACCATTTCAGGAATAACAG
>JBKEBJ010000098.1:0-2649 GCA_047973105.1 Coprobacillaceae bacterium
GTCACGAGCGAAGACTCCAGAACCTCTGGCTCTATCCAGAGACCGTTTACCAACGTGCGAACCTTTCGAATGATGGTGACAATAGATAACTGCACTTCCTAATTCCGTACATATTTTGTCAAACTGATTTGTAAACTTAGCCATTTGTTCTGCACTGTTTTCATCACCTGTAATAACTTTATAAATTGGATCTATAATAATTGCCCCATACCCCTTTTTAGCTGCTCTACGAATTAATTTAGGAGCTAACTTATCCATTGGTACTACCTTACCTCTAAGGTTCCATATATCAATATTCTTTAGATTATTTGGGGCTAAACCCAATGCTTTATAAACGTCTTTAAATCTATGTAAACAACTTGGTCTATCTAACTCTAAATTGACATATAAGACTTTAGTCTGTTCGCATTTCCAACCAAACCAAGAGCCCCCTTCTGATAATGCAATGGATAATCCAATTAATGAGAAGGATTTCCCAGCTTTAGCAGGTCCAGCTATTAACATTTTATGCCCTTTACGTAATACTCCATGAATAAGTGGTGAAGCAAGTTCAGGTAAATTGGACCATACATCTTCTAAGCTTTCAGGGTCTGGTAAATCGTCATTAACTGCCTCAATCCATTCATGCCATTCTTCCCAGGTTTCTTTACCAATATTTGTATCAATAAGGAACTGCTTTTCACCTTTTCTCATGATCCCAGGCATTCTTGAAAGTCTAGAAGGGTTTTTATTTTGTTCATCAACTTTTAAACCATTCTTTTTACATACATCATATAGATAATTCACACGTTTCTTATACTCTTCAATATTTGATGCATTAACTTTAATAATGGCGTGAATACTTTTACCACCACTATGGACTAAACAAGCCACAGGGAGCTCTAATTCACGTATAATAGCATTCTGATAATCTATCTCCATATTATCTGATTCTACTAATGCATATCGATAATCAGTTATATTAATATCTCTGACACCTGTTCCATCTAATGGATTAAATCTTATCCAAGCCCCTACTTCTGGAGAATAGTCTCCTAAGGCTTCACCTATATTACCTTTATATCTCGATAGCTCTTGTATCAACTCTCCAGCAGTACGACTATAGACACCTGCTGTTGGTAAATGCTTTCCATCTTTCTCCCAAGATTTCGTAACATATCCAACGTATTCCGTGGAATCGAATAATGTTTCTAAATATCTAATTATATCCTTAGCTGGGTCCCATTTCTCAGGTTCACGTACTTCCATACCTTCTACCCAGCCTTTTTCAATAATTACCAAATCATCCTGACCTATAGCATCATTCCAATCTAATTCATGCCCTTCTTTGACTGGAGGAGTCCATCCTCCAAAATCTTTTGCGTATTGTACTACTGTTCCACCAGTTAATCCACTACCACTAAATGAACCCCATTTGCGATAACAGTCTCCTGGTTTATATCTCGTTGGATCTCTTTGACTCCATATATCCCAATCACTAGCCGTATAACCTTCAAATTGGAGTGCCATACCGACATTTAACCATTCTTGATAATTTAGTTGTGATGGGTCGATATAGTCTAAAAACTCCAATAAATCAATGTCATATTGCTTATCATTCACAGATTAATCACCCTTTACATAAAATTCATGTGTACCATTTATTAATTGTTTTTCTTCCTCACTAATTTCATAACCAATAGAAACTAAGAAATTGTAGACATCTTTTAATGACTCATCGTCATCATCAAATATTCCGTTATAGTTAATGAACCTATGTGAGCTAGTTACTTCTAAAGATGAATATATAAGTGCTGCCAATCGAGGTGTTGTATATTCCTTCATAATCTCTTTTATTTGTGGTAAAAATTCATCATCATAAAAATCTTTTAATTGAATACCTGTCAAAAACTCAAACAATCCATCATCTATACTTAGTCCTGCAACATCAGTCAATGCAATTACAAATCCTGCATATTCTATTATTTGCTGTTCATATGATTTATGCTTTTTTACAAACTCTTTCATAAATGATTTTCTTGTTTCTAAAGCTGTATCAAACGCACCTCTTAACTTAGTGATTTGTTCTTCTTTCTCGTTACGTGCTGTAGTGTTTTGTTCTTTCTTAGTTTCTTCTTGTTCTAACTTTTCACCATAAAGATATATGCATCCTCCTATAAAAGAAGGTAGTTGATACATATATTTCCTTGTTTCAATATCTTCTGGTATTTTAACTTCCTCTTCATTACTATAGTAGTATTCTACATTTACATACCCTTCTGGCCTATCTTCTGTTTCAGCGGCGAAAGTAGATAAAATGGCTACTTTTTTCGCTTGTTTCTTTTCGTATTTTTCTTGTTGTATTGCATTTCTTAATTTATAATCAAAATTATTTGTTCCCATATGTTTTAGAACTTCATTTTTAAGTTTTATATCAGTAATCTGTTCTAACTTTATATAGTCTTCAATAGTTCCACCTCGTGCAGTGGTAACTCTAACTTCTTCACTATCCAACTCAAGCATTTTCAAACGATGTTTAACTGTCTTTTGTGACAGTCCTGTTTTTGTACTTAACTCTTTAGTAGTGACTCCTAAATCTAAACACATTTGAAATCCTTGTGCCTGTTCATATGGCGTTAAATCATTACGTTGCATATTTTCTAATAACAT
>JBKEBJ010000108.1:0-9038 GCA_047973105.1 Coprobacillaceae bacterium
TCTTTCATCGATAAATTCATCAAAACTAACAACTACTGTTTTACGATTTGGTAGTGGTCTTCCAATTGCTTGATACGTCGTTAACCCCATTAATATTGTTTTACCTACTGTTGTATTTTTAAAATGTTGTAAATCTTCTGGTAAATTCCAAGGCATTCCATTACTTGATGCAGCTTGCCCAATTAATTGGTCTTCATCCATCGCTACTATAATATATATCATTCTACACACTTACCTTCCCAACTAATTTTCCATGACTTTGGTAATCTTCTATTTTTATATCATCAATAGTAAAATCAAATATTGATTTTACTTCTGGATTTAAAACTAATTTACATTTTGGTAATGGCTCTCTTTTTAATTGTTCATTCACTACATCAAAGTGATCTTTATAAATATGAGCATCTCCAATGGTATGTACAAATTCTTTTGCTTCATAACCACATACTTGTGCTAACATGGCAGTCATTAATGCATAAGATGCAATATTAAATGGAACTCCTAAAAATATATCTGCACTTCTTTGATATAATTGACAAGATAAGTATTTTTGATCAGCACTTACATAAAATTGTAAAAAAGCATGACATGGCGGTAACGCCATTTGATCTACTTGTACTGGATTCCATGCAGAAATAATATGTCTTCTAGAAAAAGGATTATTTTTCAAACTATCTACTAGTTTTTCAACTTGATCTACTCCTTGTTCATTAAAGTTACGCCATTGTTGACCATAAACAGGGCCTAATTCTCCATATTTTTTTGCGAATTCATCGCTTTCTTTTATTTTTTCTACAAACTCTTCTAGTGTTTCACCTTGGTAATCTGGACTCTTTTTAAATATTTCATATGGCCATTCATTCCATATTTTAACATTACGATCGACTAAATATTTTATGTTTGTATCACCTTTTAAAAACCATAATAATTCTTCAGCAATTGGACGAAGAAACAACTTCTTTGTTGTCATTAATGGAAATCCATCCAATAAGTTATATCTTGTTTGGTATCCAAAAAGACTTCTTGTTCCTGTTCCTGTTCGATCCTCACGATCCTCACCATTCTCATATACATATCTACACATATCTAAATATTGTTTCATGTTTGTCACCTCGCTAATCATTGTACTATAAATAGTTGGTATTCACAAATAGTAAACAAAAAAATGTGAGGAATAACTTTGTTTTGTTATTTCCTCACATTCTCCCTTTTACACATTAAATGGATTACCTAACGGCGTGATTCCAAATGCCGGTAAAGAAAACAATAAAATGACCGCTAAAGCTGCAATTAATACAATAATGTTTACAACTTTACCAAAGATATGTTTCTTTTTTTCTTCTTCGCTTAAATTACGTAAAAAGAAATTTTTAACAGGATCTAATATTCCATATAAAAGTCCTATTACTACCAATGGTGCTGCAACAACCATAATAATTCCTGCGAATTCGGCTGGAACACGTATTCTCGCTAAAAACATATGATTTTCCCCTCTCTAAAAATTCAATTTTATAATACCATATTTTACCACTAACAAACAAATAATATGAATATCATAAATACCTTTCTATATATAGACACCAAAAACTTAGAATTAGTTCAAAATAAAAAGACATATTTTTATGTCTTCTCGTTTTATTCTACTAATGATGGTTCTTTTTTACAACGATCTCGATAATCCTCCATTAAATGTTTGAAAATTTCACCATTTGTAGGAGGGGTATATGTAATTGCATTTGCCCCTGCTTCAACTGCAGCAGTAATCGTTTCCGTATTTGGTCCACCGGTTGCAATAATTGGAAAATTCTTATCTATTTTACGTAATGCTTTAATTATTTCTACAGTGTTCTTTCCACCAGAAACATTAATAATATTCGCCCCCGAGTGTAGCATTCTTTCTTCTAAATCTTCATCAATTGATACAATTGATAAAATAATGGGAATATCAACATAAGTCGCAAGTTCTTGAATAAATTCTGTTTTCGTTGGAGCATTTAATACTACACCCGTTGCTCCATGTAATTCTGCGTCTAAAGCGATATCTCGAACACGAGCACCAGCTGTAGTTCCACCACCAACACCAGCTAATACAGGTTTTTGGGCAACATCAATGATTGCATTTGTAATTTGCATTGTCGGTGTAAAAGGATATACTGCAATTACAGCATCAGCATTACAATTCGCAATAATCGCTACATCCGTCGAGAATAAAATAGATTTAATACGTTTACCATTAATGATAATTCCGCTTGCTTCTCGAATGCAGCGCGGACAAATAATTGTATGGCTACGCAGTTTTGTATTAATTATTGGTACTTCTTTTTTCATAAAGTTACCTCCTTGAATTGATTGTATATTATAATTATGAATTCTACTTTATTATAAACTAAATATCGATATTCGCATAGACATTATTACATAGAAAAACAACCTATTGATATAGATTGTTTTATATATCCCTATATCAAAAACATAATTAGAATTCCATATAATTCGCAAAACACACCTAATCACCTTCCCATCCACGTTGCTTTTTTGCAGCCAAATAATTGATATGTTTCTGGTGTACAAAAAGGAAATACAATGAAGACTGCTCCCAATAATTGCATACCACCACCAATTAAAAATCCTTGCGGAATTAAGAAATCTACAAAAGTACCAATTAAAATCACTAAAATAGATACAAAGATTCCTAATCCAAACCACTTTGTATTTTTCTCAGTATATCTAATTGTCTTCTTATATAATTGTTGACAGGTAGTACTACAAAAAGCTTCTGTTTTTGTTTCATCAGAATAAAATACTGCAGCTTTATGACAATAAAGACACTTCTTTTTTTCTGTTATAATAGGATAATTTACATTGGTAAGACCTGTTATCCTCTCTAAAGAAACATTGAAATATTTCGCCAATTTGACTAAATTCTCTGTATCTGGTTGGGATATATCTCTTTCCCATCTCGATACTGCCTGACGAGTAATCTCTAATGCATCAGCAACCATTTCTTGAGACTTACCTTGTTCTTGACGGAGTGCCTTAATATTTTCTGCAATTTTCATAGTATCACCTCCTATTATCAGAATAACCCTAAACCATAAAATATACAAGAAACTAGTATGTAAATTATTGGTTTCTCCTATCAAATAGGATATAAAAAGATAATTAGACAGGTACTAATTATCTTTCTTTTATGTAATCTCAACCGCACCACTTTCTATTAATTTATACTCTACATCATATGGCGTCTCAAAATCAAACATTTTTCTTAGTATAGTGTTTATTATATCTTCTATATACTGTTGTTCTACTTCACACAACGATTTCTCTTTTTTGTATAAATTTTCTTACGATTCAATTCGTTCCTCTTTAAAACAAACATTATAGATCATATGTATAATGATTTACTTCTAATCACTTACATAAAGTAGACATTCTATTGTCTACTTTAGTGTTACAACTTCTTGCAATAATTCTTTAGTTAAGATATTCCACAATTCATTATAGTGATTTTCATTATTTTCAATTCCATCATAATAGCCAAAGTCCTCTTCATCAAATACAGAATTTGATTGATACCATTCTAACGAGATACCTTCATGATTATCAATCTCACTTGCTCTAGTTATTGTAATTAAACCATTTAAATATACACCATAACCTAGTACATCACATATATTCGCTAATGTTAGTACAAAATCTTTTAATAGTTCTTTACTAGCATAACCGCTTTCTCTTGATGATATATATAACTCCATATATGTAGTTTGTAATAGATAAAAGAATTCTTCATTATCTTTAAAATATTCTATATCCACTAGCTCTTCTAATTCTTGCTTATTTAATAATAAACCTAATAGCGAAAATAATTGCTCACTATCTTTATTAATTCCATATTGTTTAATTAAATTCATTATTTTATCTTTATATTTATATAGTTCATTTTTAGACAACTCTGATTCATATAATAAGAACTCATATACCTCAGCTAAGTTTTCTATATTCAATTCATTCATATATTTTCTACCTTTCTACCATTATTGATCAGCGATTGTAAGATTAAATCCAATCTCGCCAAGATTCTCAAAATTCAAATCCTCAATCCAGTTATTTGTTGCTTGACTCATTCCAGTTGAATGAAGACTATCATTCATTATTTGCATTAATACAAGAGCTTCTGCATTACTTCTCCTATATCATGCATGTAAAATACCATATCTACAACATACTTGTCTTCGTCTTCATCATGTTTGGCAATAGAGAAATTTATTTGCAATATATCTTGGTTAATGTAAATATGAACGTGGGATCCTCATAATTTTCTTCAATTTCTTTATACACTTTTGTAATTCAATCAATGCTCTATCCATTACATGATTAGTTCCATAATAATAATTAGATGCTTCTACTAATTCAATATCTCTATATTTTTCTTTGTATTTATTTTCTAAGTGTTGTTTCGTTTCATATTCTTTCTCGACTCCTTATATAAATAAAGTGATATTTGTAATTATTGATTTTATTATCATTTCACTCATTTCTTCTCTTTTTGTTACTTTGTCTACATATTGCATAATTCTATACTACTAGATTTTCTCTTTTCTACTGCCTTTTTTATTAATGCTACAATCTCATCATCTATTTTCGGTTCAACACCTTTTGTAGTTTCTAGAGCATTCCCATACATTCCTTGTAACGTTACATCTGCACCAGCGTCTAGAAGTTTTACTATAATATCTTTATTACCTGGAAATAAAAGTATTGCTGAATGAATGGCATATACTTTTGTTCCTGTTGAATACTCATATGGTGTATTTACTGGTATGCCTATGGATAATAAATATTCTAATACTTCTAAATTTCCAAATCTTGCCGCAGAAGTTAAACTTTCTCCATTATCTTTTCCACGAATCGCAATGATTTTCTTTGTTGCTTCCACATCATACAATCCCATATACTGGGCAATACATTCATCATCTGTTACTGGATAACCTGAATCTATCATTGCATTTATTAATTCACTTTGATTTTCGTGTTCTCCCATAAACAAATCATTTGTATATGTAGTTTCTTGATTAGGAATATGAGCAGATGTTATTTTTGATGATAAATATTTAATTATTTCCATTTGCTGTTTTTGTTCTTTACGTTGTTTAGGGCTTTCTCCATCTTTTAAAACGCTAATATACCATTTTTGAATACTTAATGCTTTTGCATAAACACTCTGTTTAGCTACTACTATATCTGCTTGAACCCCTTTCTTAATTAATTTTTTTACTTTAGTTAAGTCATTATTTTTAACTGCTTTTGCATATGTTTTTCTATCTTCCGCGCTTATCTTGCCATTTGTTTTACGATTTCTTTTAATTAGTGATTTTAAAGTAGGTATCTTCTCTTGTGCAAGTTGATTATTAAACTCTAAACTGAATAACCTCATTTCATCATCATCAAGGCCTAGTATCATTTGAAAAATAGGCGTTAAAAATCTATCCAGTTCATTTAGGTCTTCATCATCTTCACCATCTTCTATATAATCAAACATATATTCCTCTTTAAAACATTGAATTGTTTCTTTAAGATACTCTTCTTTATTTTCTTCTCTCCATTCAATACCGTTTGCTATCTCTTCATACATCACACTATGTTGCCCATGTTCACCACGATAAATTAAAAGTGGAATTATTAATGCTTCACCATTCCATTTTTCAAAGATATCAAGCATATCATTTAGTTGATATACTTCATGATCTAGATCATTTGTTTTAATATATTTTAAATATAAAGGGATGTATTTTTTATCATACAATGCGAGTTCTCTAGCAAAAGCACCTCCTGCCTGTTCTTCATCATTTTCCCAGAGTTGTTCAATATTATCCTGTCCAGCAATGCATGTAATTCTTTCAACAATTTGTACCATTAAGTCATGTAGTTGCGGATATTGAATTGCTTTGATTGCTACTGAATTTTCATAAGAATATCTTCCCTCCTCATGGGTTTCTTCATACTCTTCATTTATTGGATTTATATCTTTTGGATATAAACTCACATACCAATCATGTTCTTCTATTTCATCTGAACTCAACCCTCTAAGTACATCCTGTAATATCTTTTCTATTTCTTGTTTACTCATTATTTTTTCCTTCTTCCATTATTTTTCTTATTCTTGGATTATATCTATATTTGCCTATACTATATAAGACGTAGAAATAAAGTAAATACTTCACAATATTAATTAACTACTATATATTATTCATTCTCCCTCCTATATCGACTTTCTTTACTTTAAATTACTTTTATTCTTAATAACTCATTAAACATCTTTTGAAGATTCTTTATATTTGTTTATTGAGTTTATTACCTGCAAATATAATAGTATCTATCATTTAGATGCTTTTTAAATATCAAACGTTCTAT
Organism: Coprobacillaceae bacterium; assembly: GCA_047973105.1. Lineage (GTDB taxonomy): Bacteria > Bacillota_I > Bacilli_A > Erysipelotrichales > Coprobacillaceae > CAKVJS01. Next base: position 6,412 of record JBKEBJ010000108.1, read on the forward strand.
TTTTCTAAATCTTTTTATTACACTTAAATTTAATTTTTATTTCTTTAAAGAAAAATACCAAACATTTGAAATTTCATGTCTAGTATTCTCTTATATAATTTTATCTCCTAGTTGTTTAACAATTTAAATAAATCTATAAATATCTACTATTTTATTCGCTAGAGTTTATTTTTCTGACGATTAAGGGTTGGTTTTTTGATAGTAATGACTAGAATTGTGAAAAGCGATAATGCTAATAAAGCCATAGGTATAGTTATATTTGTAATATCACTTGTATTCACTGTAGTTCCACCAAGTGTTGATGCTGTGCCAGTAGTTGGCTTAGAAATTGTAGGTGCTTTTAATGGGGTAGATGATTCCACATTCACCAATAAGGTAGCCCTTACTTTTGCTCCACTTGTGAATTCTATATCTACATCATAGATTCCATTAGCTAGTGTTTTCAAGTAATCTTCATTCAATGTAATAACTGTGCTTCCATTCGTTACAACATAATTACTAACATCCAACTCTTTAGTATCCACATACACTTTAGAAAATTTCTCCACTGGTGCATCAATTTTTGTGTGTACTGTTCCTAATCCTTTAAACATTTCAAATTCTTCAAGTATAATGAAATATTTCTCATCATATTGTTTTTGTGCTTCATCTAGTTTGTTTTGTAATTCATTTTTTAAATCACCATCTGGTATCTTATTTACTAAATCCTGTGCATAATAAATATCTTCTTGAATTATTGAATCTTTAATTATTCCATCTTCCTTAAATAAGTTATCAACTGCTTCTTTAGCATTCAACATATCCTGTGCTTTAGCAACTTCAGCAAATAACTCATTTTTAAAAGTTCCATCTGGCAATGAATTAACGGCAGTTAACGCATCATTAATCGCTGTTTGATCAGTTGTATTCTTAATATCTACGTGTGTGCTATCTGTAAATAGGTTATCTACTTTATCTTTAGCAGTTATTCTATTACTTAAAAAGTCTTGGGCTAAATCGATATCCGCCAATAAATCTGTCTTAAATTGTCCATCAGGTAAATTCGCTGCTACGTCCTTTGCATTATCGATTAAACCTTGTGTCGTTGTATCCTTTATATCAGTTTTTGTATCATTTAATAAAGCCACTACATTATCTTGCGCATCTAACATACTTTGTGCTAAATCAATGTTATTCTGCCATTGTTGCTTTTCAGTGAGATCACTAATCCAATCTGCGGTCTCTTGTGCCCTATCAATTTCTTCTTGAGACAGTCCATCTGCTGGACCAGTTCGATCACTATTTAACAGTGCTTCTGCTAAATCATCTCCTACAAAATTCACTAAACTGGAACTATCTGGTTTGGCCTGTACTAATCCAGTGCCAGATACATTCAACTCAACAAGGGTGTTACTATTCTCAAAGCCTTCAGCTGGATTGCCACTTAAATCTTCATTACCCTGCACTCTTACATTTGTTAAATTGGGAAGATTGTAGATACTTTGAGGAAAATCACCAGATAATTCATTATCTTGTATATATAACTCTTTTAAGTTATGTAAATTCCCTAACTCCTCTGGTATAGAGCCAGATATATTATTTCCTCCAATTGTTAACTTTGTCAAATTTCCAAGGTTTCCCAATTCTGCTGGAATAGTCCCTGATAATTGATTGTTATACAATGATAAAATTTTTAAATTATATAAATTACCCAATTCCTTAGGAATAGAACCAGTTAATTGGTTATCATGCAGATATAAATCTACTAAGTTATTTAATCCTCCTAAAGAACTAGGGATTTCACCTGTGAGTAAGTTTTGTTGTAACTGCAAATACATTAATGTCGAAATATTTCCAATCTCCTCTGGTATCTTACCACTAAAGCTATTATGTCCTAATAATAGATATGTAATATTTGTGAAATTTTCAACTCCAGTAATCGTTCCCATTAAAGACTGTAATCTTACATCTATAATATTTCCAGACCATGATGCTGCTTCAATAATACTAATATATCCATCATCATTCCCATTAGGGGCTTGGTCAATTGTTGGATATTTATTTAAAATCGCATCATGTAATGGAATACTGTCTTCTGTAAAAGCCCAATCATTTGGTGCATTTGTTGCATCTGTTTCAGCACTAACCTTTTCTAATGTAGTTGAACTAATCGTAAAGAAAGTTCCCATCACTAATGCTGATGTCAAAAATAATTTACTAATTTTATTTATTTTCATTCTGATTTTCCTCCATAATTATTAAAAATATTCTTATTTAATATGTATTAATATGATATGTCATATATTGATTATCATTATTGAATATTACAATAGTGACGTCTCCACTGAAAATCCCTATTACTTTTAGATTTCTAGTTATTGTGTATTTATTACCTTTGTATTCAACATATGATTGTTCATAATTCATTTTTGATAATTCATCATTTGTAATTAATTCTAGATAGTTTCCATAGTTTTGAACTTCAACTAGTTCTAATGCATATGGATCAATTTGATTAATGGGAATTATCAATTCTCTGTCGTTAATTATAATCTGATATTCTCCATTTTCTTTTACTTGTAGAGTTATATTTTTATCGTTTTTTATAAAAGATATTTCTTTTTCATTAAAAAGTATTTTTATATCTT
>JBKEBJ010000235.1:0-4536 GCA_047973105.1 Coprobacillaceae bacterium
ATTCACATTCTTTAATTTTATAGATTAACTCAACCATAATCAACCATGGTTATAGAAGGTTGATAGAAAGGAGACGTATATTGTAGATGACTGTTAAATGAGTCATTTATAATATACCAGGGTGAAAACAATGAAGAAACTAATTATTGGTTTATTAAGTGCTTTATTTATTCTTACTGGTTGTAGTAGTACTGCCACGCCAGAAGAAGAACCAAAAAAAGCCCCTAAAAATGGGACACTTACAGTTGGAATGGAATGTAATTATGCTCCGTTCAACTGGACACAAGTAAATAGCAGTGACGAAGCTGTTATGTTAGAAGATGGTAGTTATGCAGATGGATATGATGTCCAAGTAGCAAAACGTATTGCAGAAGAATTAGATATGGAATTAGTTATTAAAAAGATGAGTTGGGATGGATTAGAACCAGCTCTACAAGCAAACGTTATTGACTTAGTTATTGCGGGTATGACTGATACTGAAGAACGTCGTCAACGTGTTGACTTTACTTCTCCATATTATGAATCAGATATGGTTATGATTGTTAAAAAAGATGGTGACTTAGCTAACGCATCGACACTAAAGGATTTTGAAGGGAAAACAATCCTTGGTCAAATGAATACGTTATATGACACTATCATTGATCAAATACCAAATGTTAATCATGCAAAAGCATTAGAAGATTATCCTGCTATGGTAATGCAATTAGATAATGGATTAGTTGATGGATTAACTGCAGAGTTACCTGTTGCAGCAGGGATTATTGCAACCAATCCAAATTTATCATATGTTGAATTTGAACCAGGAAAAGGATTTAATATTGATTTAACAGATACTTCTGTTTCTATCGCTGTAAATAAAGAAAATACAGAGTTAAAAGCTAAAGTGCAATCTGTATTAGATGATTTCTCTGATGATGAGAAAAAAGAAATGATGGATGATGCGATTGATCGTATCCCTGCAAGTATTGAAGAGTTATCAGATAATTTATTAACTTCTTCATACCAAATATTTAGTACATACTTTCCATTATTCTTAAGTGGGATTCAATCTACATTAATATTAGCGTTTAGTGGTACCATTCTAGGATTAATAATTGGTTTATTAATTGGTGGTTTACGTGCTATAAAAATTGAACAGCGTGACTCATCATTAGCGAGATTTTGGAAGCGATGTATTTGGTTAATTACTACTTTCTACATTGAGATATTTAGAGGAACTCCAATGATGGTTCAAAGTGCCTTTATCTATTATGGATTAAAAGGGCTCTTAGATTGGTCTCCAATGGTTGCAGGTATCTTTGTTATCACCATTAATACTGGGGCTTATATGGCAGAAATTATGCGTGCTGGTATTCAATCTGTAGATGATGGACAAATGGAAGCGGCTAGAAGTTTAGGTATGAATTCTTTCCAAGCTATGACATCTATTGTATTACCTCAAGCTATTCGTAATTCTTTCCCATCAATTGGTAATGAATTTGTAACTAACATCAAGGATAGTAGTGTTTTAAATATTATTGCAGTTACAGAATTGTTCTATCAAGCGAAAAGTGTTGCTGGTAGTTTATATGCTTTTGTTCCAACCTACTTTGTTGTTGCCTTAGTCTACTTATGTTTAACATTCCCAACAACACGTATCTTAGATTACATTGAAAAACGTATGAATAGAACTGCTACAACAGATGAAGGAGGAAATTAACATGGAAGCTATTATTCAAGTTAAAAACTTACATAAAACATTTGGTAAGTTACAAGTTTTAAAAGGTGTTGATTTTCAAATTCATAAAGGGGAAGTAATCACAATTATTGGTAGTAGTGGTAGTGGAAAATCTACATTATTACGTTGTATTAATTTACTAGAAATGCCTGAATCTGGTGAGATTTTATATCATAATAAAGATATTTTAAAAGGTGAAATTAATATTAATGAACATCGCTCCCATATTGGAATGGTTTTTCAATCATTTAATCTATTTAATAATAAAACTGTCTTAGATAATTGTATTATTGGGCAAGTAAAAGTATTAAAACGCTCTAAAAAAGAAGCTGAAGAAAAGGCTTATCAGTTATTAGAAAAAGTAGGAATGCGTGACTTCGCTAATACTGTTAGTAATAGTTTATCTGGTGGTCAAAAACAACGTGTAGCGATTGCTAGAGCGTTATGTATGGACCCAGAAGTAATTCTATTTGATGAACCAACTAGTGCTTTAGATCCAGAAATGGTTGGTGATGTACTAGAAGTAATGAAACAACTAGCAGATGAGGGCTTAACTATGATTGTTGTAACCCATGAAATGGATTTTGCTAGAGATGTCTCTACTCGTGTTATCTTTATGGATAAGGGGATTGTTGCTGAAGAAGGGAATCCTGAACAACTATTCACAAATCCTACAAAAGAACGTACAAAAGAATTCTTAGGAAGATTTATTCGATAATAAGTATGAAAAAAGGGGATACAAACAGAAAATATCTGTTCGCATCTCCTTTATGTTTTATATATGAATATACAAAGCCTAAGGCAATCATAGTGAAAACACATCTATCGATTTTATCAAAGGTACTTTCTTTATTTCATAATCGATATAATGCAACTACTGGTAATATGACAATACTTCACGAAAAAAAGAGGGCTGAATTTTACAGCTAGCCCTCTTTTCTACTTGTCATCTTCTGTAATGTAATTATCAATTTCTCTCATTAACTGAGAAAATATCATCTCACTCGATCTTACATCCGAATAGATAAGAAACACTATTTCAACACCATAGCATTTCTCTTCTAAAAGGAATGTATCTTTAATTTTTTTGATATAGTATTGTTCCATACCTATTCTTAAGTTGTCATACTTGCTTATTTTTTTAATTATTTTTTCTTCAACATCCTTATACTCAAATGTGCCTTTATTAGTATTAACTATAAACCCAATTCCTGCAAAGCTACTTCGATCCCTTTGAAACTCTATTTCAGCATATTGTAAATTATCAATATTTCTATACTTATCAATACTGTAATCCACATTCTTAATATCTATAATTTTTGTGTTTTTGTGTGTCATCATATTTACCTCTTTATTCCCCAATAACTAAAATCATTTGAATTGAACCATTCATGCATACTTTGAACTATTTCTGGTGGATATAATGCTTGTGGTGGAACATCATGTATTTCTAAAGCCATCTCATGAGCCACATTATAACTATATCCTTGATTCATAAGTCCTAATTCAGTAAGTTCATGATTATTTCCTAAACTTTATTAATTAAAAATAAATCAAAAAGCAATAATCATATTTAATGACCATTACTTTATAAATGCTTAGCACTTTCAACAATTAGTCTAATATTTCTTTTTCTAAACTATAAACCTCTAACTTCTTATCTTTAAGGAAATATAATCTCCCACATCTTTTACATTTCCAAAACCCACCTGAAGAAGGCATTTTATCTACCATTTCTGCAACAGTTTTTGGATTATTTTCTAATAATTGATAATACTCTTCATCATTATATGTACTATACACTTCACAAGTTTCTAAATTTTCATCGTGCATTATATTTCCACAGATACACTTAATCTTCATATTTTTCCTCGTCTCTATTTTATAAATAGAATCTTATTAACTATATCTTCATCATATGAACCACGACAATTAATTATAGTTATTTTAATTTCTTTACCCGTTATAATTGATTAAATATCTTCTTTGTTTTATTGCCCACTTGCCAAGATGTTTCTTCAATATAATTATCTATCACGTTAGGAAACTTATTACTGAGTTTCTAATTCAATTAACTATACTTTTTCAATATTTTTATCTAACCCATGCTTAATAATTCTTTCATAACTATTTTTTTATTATTAATAATGAATAGAAATTCTTCCACGGAAAATTCTATTCGTGTATAATTTTTATCCACCCTATTTTCCTCGCTAATTACATCAATTATTTCTACTTTTCCTAATCTTTCATTAAGAATATATTGATTTCCATCTAGATAACATCCTTTGTACTTTTTACTTGTAAACAAAATGTCTTGAAATTCCTTTTCTCTACTTTCTGGCTTACTATTAATAAAAGAAACTGTCTCATTTAGTGTGTCATTATCTATTTCTGAGTTTAGGTAATCTTTAATCCTTATTAATTGTTTTTTATCATATTTACAAAAAATATCTTTCACTATCATTTTGTTCCTCCTCTATGGTGTAGGTATTGGATAAGTTGTCCATATATTCCCTAACTCATCGTATACAATTTTTATTAATGTTTCTCCCTTAGTACCAATAACCGATCCTACATCAATTATTGCGCTATAAGATTTCTGTCCCAAATCTCCTAAACCATTATTGATTATATCAATAATTTTACCGTTATCTAAAGCATCTTGTACTATCTTACTCTGTTCATTAAATTGAAAATTTATAAATGGTTACTTGGTAATCTTTATATACCTAAATTTTTTCTTTAAAATAGTGATAATGAGGTAATGTTGATGCAAATTCTTTTAAACTACATATCTTATTACCTTTCCATTCTAT
>JBKEBJ010000242.1:0-9105 GCA_047973105.1 Coprobacillaceae bacterium
GGAACGATTCATAACTGGTCAATGGTAATGAATCAGTTACTGATCAACGATAAAATCGCTGAACGTATCCGCAAATATTCTGCCTTCTAAAAACTACTTACACACTTTTCTTGACAAACCCCCATATGAATAGTGTTTTTATTTACATTTCTGCAAGTTTATTTTTTATGTTTGTGACATCATCATCTGTACCATCATGTTCAAATTTATATAAACAAGGTACTCCATATTCTTCAGCGATAACATCTCCTGCTTTTGCGAATACTTCTTCACCATGTCCAATATCTCCACTTGAAATAACCGCTTTTAGTGCATCTTTATTATTTGATAGAAAAGTGTCTACTTCAAATGGTACTTCACCATAACCATCAGTATATGTGAAGATAACATAATCTCCATCTACTGTTTCATCACCACTTTCAATTCTAATTGCATCGTTAATTCCTAATTTGTCTATTAAAGCTTCAACATTTCCTGTTCTTGAAGCAAATACTGTTTTCATATATTATTCCTCCTATAAGTTAGTTATTGCTAACCAATGACGTCATATCATCCTCTAATAGTGTTTTCAAACTATATGCACCTTTATTATTCTATTCTGTAATATTAAAAAGACTAGGTATACAATGTTGTATACCTAGCTATATTAATCAATAATTTCTCCATTTTCATCAATCTGATATGTTATTGTTTGATTATTCTTTAATGATTCTTGAACATTGATAATTCTTTGATTAGATGAACCACGATATAGTAATGATAAACTACGTTTATCAACCTCGAACTTACCATCTATTAACATATCACATAACGATAATAATTCTTTTTGGGTATTCCCTAATGCGAGAATTTCTTCATATGTAAATCCACTATAGATTACAATATGTAGGTTTCGTTTTTTGATTTCTTTACATAGTGGAATTAAATTCTTCGCTTGAAGAATTGGTTCTCCACCAGATAATGTCACACCATCTAATAAAGGATTATCATCTATTTCTTGTAAGATTTCATCAATATCTTTTAAATATCCACCTTGCATATCATGGCTACCAGGATTATGACATCCTTTACAGTTATGTCCACATCCTTGAGTAAACACTACATAACGAATTCCAGGTCCATCAACGATAGAGTCATTAGCTGTTCCAAATAATCGTAATTGATTATTCTGTACCATGTTTTACACGTTCTTTTTCTTCTGCTTTTTTACCATCATTAAAACGATCTAGAGTCCCTCCTAAATATCCAGTAATACGTCTGATTCTTTCAAATCCTTGATGTTCTTCAGCAGTTCTACCACATTTAGGACATACATCGTCAATTATACCATTGTATCCACAAACTGGATCACGATCTATTGGATGGTTAATAGCTCCATATCCCATACCATGGTCATGCATTGCACGAACAATTTTTTCGAAAGCAGCTAAGTTTTTCGCTGGATCTCCATCCATTTCTACATAACTGATGTGTCCACCATTCGTCAATTCATGATATGGACCTTCAATTTCAATTTTCTTAATCGCATTAATTGGATAATATACTGGTACATGGAAACTATTTGTATAGTAGTCTCTATCTGTAACACCTTCAATTTCTCCAAATAATTCTTTATCCATACGAACAAATCTTCCAGATAATCCTTCTGCAGGAGTCGCAATTAAACTAAAGTTTAATTTATATTTTTCGGATGCTTTATCTAATATATTACGCATGTGAGAAACAATTTGTTGTCCTAAAACTCGCGCTTTTTCACTTTCTCCATGATGTACACCAATTAAGGATTTTAATGTTTCCGCAAGCCCAATAAAACCAACTGTTAATGTTCCATGTTTTAATACTTCACGAACTTCATCATTAGGTTTTAATTTATCACTATCAATCCAAACGCCTTGTCCCATTAAGAATGGATAATTTTTCGCTTTTCTACGACACTGAATTTCAAAACGTTCTAATAATTGTTCAATTACTAAATCTAGTTTAATATCTAAACTATCAAAGAATTCATTAACATCACCTTTAGAACGAATCGCTAATCTTGGTAAGTTAATAGATGTAAAACTTAAGTTTCCACGCCCACTACCAATTTCTTTTGTTGGATCATATGTATTGGCGATAACACGAGTACGACATCCCATGTATGCGATTTCTGATTCAGGAGTTCCTTTATAATATTTTAAGTTAAATGGTGAATCTACAAATGAGAAATTAGGGAATAAACGTTTTGCGGAAGTACGACAAGCTAATTTAAATAAATCATAGTTTGGTTCTCCCTTATTATAGTTAATTCCTTCTTTTACTCTAAATATTTGAATTGGGAATATTGGTGTTTCACCATGTCCTAATCCTGCTTCCGTAGCTAATAGAACATTACGAATCGCCATTCTACCTTCACTACTTGTATCCATACCATAGTTAATAGAACTAAATGGTACTTGTGCACCTGCACGAGAGTGCATTGTATTCAAGTTGTGAATTAAAGCTTCCATAGCTTGATATGTTTCTTTATCTGTTTCTTCATGTGCTATTTCAGTTGCGAATTTTAATATATTTTTAATCGCTGCTTTTTCTACTCCATGGTTTTCTAAAGCTTTTGTAATTTCTTTATCAAAATCTGGATTACTATCCAACGTTGGTTTAATAGTAACTTCCGATTTCAATTCTTTTACTAACTCTTTACCATCTTTTTCAGTTAATAAAGCTATCCCTTTACCTAAGTTCTTATAGAACCATTTCACATATGACTTCGCTACCCCTTCTGCCATACCATAATCAAAATTAATAATCGCCTGTCCACCATGTTGATCATTTTGATTTGATTGAATTGCGATACAAGCCAATGCTGCATAAACACTTATAGAATTAGGTTCACGTAAAACACCATGTCCTGTTGAAAAACCACCTTCAAATAATTTAAGAATATCAATTTGACAACAAGTAGTAGTTAATGTTAAGAAGTCCATATCATGAATATGAATTTCCCCATTTTTATGTGCTAATGCATGTTTTTGATTTAAAACAAACATTTCATTAAATTGTTTCGCAGACTCTGTTCCGTATTTTAACATTGTTCCCATTGGAGCATCTGCATTAACATTCGCATTTTCCCTCTTTAAATCACTATCTTTTGAATCCGCAAATGTGATTTCTTCAAATGTCTTCATTAAACGTGATTTCATATCACGTTCACGTGTACGATTTGCACGATATAAAATATATGCTTTCGCTACACGAACATACCCTTCCTCAATTAATACCTCTTCTACTGTATCTTGAACAAGTTCTACTGTTGGTAGTTCACTATGTTTTTCTTGTAGTTTCTTTTCCACGTCTTGTGCTATTTTAAGAGCCATCTTTAATTCATATTTACCTCCACTAGCTTCAAACGCTTTGTAGATAGCACCTGCAATTTTATCTGCCTCAAAAGGTACTAATCTCCCATCTCTTTTTCTAATATTTTGTATCATTATATTTGACTCCTTTCTCTCATAATATAGTATATAGTAGTTATACTTTCTTTGCATGCAAAACATCTCATTACCCACATACTTTTTTTAATGTAGAAATTATGTTATTTCATTTCTTATTTATTCATCTTAATTAGTATTATTTTATCTACATTATAATTTATTTTATACTATAATTATCATTCTTGTTTATCTATTATTTATGTTAAACTTGCTTTATTTGGTGTTTATTAAATTCTACAACAATACAATTTATAAATAAAAAACAGAGCAAGGTTTTATCCTACTCTGTTCATTAAATTGGAAATTTATAAATGGTTACTTGGTAATCTTTATATATTGCAAGAATATCATAATTAGTACCTCGTTCTAACATACCATAACGAAACACTAGCTCTTGTGATAATTGATGTGTTTCAATTAATTCGTGTGTTCGATGCTTTATTTCTTCCTTTGTAAGTTTACTTTCCCACCATCGTTTTGGTTTTACCTTTGATAAACGTAAATAATCCTCCATTAATAAATCCAATACATCAATATTATGTTCTTTTGTATATTGATATAAATAAGAGAATAATTCATCGTTTTGAAAGTGTAATCTTTTGAATTGGTTTTCTTTATAATAATTACCTATACCTAAGAATAAATAGAAAACTGAAGGGGCCTTTGATACTAAATATTTCATTGTTAATGGTAGTTTTCCACTATTCCAATATTTCTCTAACATATCTTCAGCAGTGTGAATATCAATAATATCTTGTTCACTTAAATCATCACTTTTTGTAATCTCATAAGGAGCCTGTTCTTGAAACTGATAACCATAGCTTTCATATTCTTTTCTAAGACTCGTTCCACGTAATAGTTTTAGGAAACCTAATTGTAATTCTTTAGGATAAAAAGCAAATACATCGTCAAAAGATTTAGAAAATCTTTCTAAATTTTCTAATGGTAATCCGGCAATCAAGTCTAAATGTAAATCTACAGTCTCATTATCTTGTAATTGTTGAATAACTTCTGATAGTCTTTCAAAGTCTTGGTATCTTTTCACAATTTTATTTGTTGGTTCATACGTAGATTGAATTCCTATTTCAAATCGAAATACATTTTTAGGCGCCTTATATTTCATAAAGTCCATAATTCTTTGATCTAATACATCCGCATTAATTTCAAATTGAAATTGCATTCCTTCTTTATAATGCGTACTTAAGTATTCTAAAATAAATAATGCATGTTCCGTTTTTGCATTAAAACTACGATCTAAGAATTTAATTGTTTTTACTCCACTTTCTAATATTTGTTCTAATTGAGTAATGATATATTCTTTACTAAAGAATCGTAATCCTTTTTCTAATGATGATAGACAATATTGACATTTATATGGACAACCTCTGCTTGTTTCAAAGTATAAAAGTCGATTGGACATATCCTCAACATCTCTTTCTAATGTATATGGAGAATCTAAAGACTCTATATAAGATAGGTCGATGATTTTAGTCTGTTGGTAATCACGTTTATCTTTACTACTAATACCTTGAACAGCTACTTCTTGTTTTAATTTTAGTTGTTCTAATAATAACGATAATGCTTCTTCTCCTTCACCACTAATAACATAATCAATAGTAAAGTTATCTAAAAAATAATCAATATCGTAACTAACTTCAGGTCCACCTAAAACAATAATAATATCTGGCTTTTTTTCTTTTAACATCGAACATATTTGTTGCATATGTTCGATATTCCAAATATATACGCTTAAACCAACTATATCTATATTTTGTTGTAAGATATCATCAACAATATGTGTTAATGAATCTTTGATTGTGTATTCTTTAAAATCAATATCATGCTTATTCTTACAAGCCACATATAATAACCGTAAAGAAAGTGACTTATGAATGTATTTAGAATTTAATGTTGTTAATAGTGTTTTCATATTTCCCCCTATTAAAAAATCTAGAGAATCTCTCTAGATTAATTTTTTGTTACTTTTGGAATTACATTATTATATAAGCAATATTCCTCAAAGGTCCAACCTTTATCATAGATTTCCTTTGCCACTTCTTTTCCAACATAACGTAAATGCCATGGCTCATGAGCGATTCCAGTAATATCTGCAGTTTCTGTATCAAAACGAACAATGAATCCATATTCATGAGCATTTTTTAATACCCATTGATATTCTGACGTATCCCCGAATACTAGCCTTTCTCCATCTAATACACTTTGGGAAGTCAAGTCAATTCCTAATCCTGTTTGGTGTTCACTAGCACCTGGCGCTGCAACATATTCAGCTGCATATAATCCCCCATATTTTGTTTCAAATTCTTGATAAACTGCTTGTTGTCGATCATAAGAACGATATGCACTATTCAATACTAATTTATAACCTTCTTTATCAGCCGCTGTTGTCATTTCTTCTAGAGCAGTCGCTGTTGCCTTTGTCATTTGTGCATCTTCACATTCTGGTGAAATTGGAATATTTGGTGTTGTTAGATCTGCTGGTTCATAAGTAGATGGTAAGAAGAATCCTTTCTTTACTAATGTAAGTACTTCTTCTGGATTATCAATTGTATATGTATCTGTTACACCATTACTTGCGATAATGAATGGGTAATTTACGATATTAACACTATAATTATAATCTTTATTTTCTTTATATGAATCCATATATAAATGAGTATTTTGAATAACATATCCTGTCACTTTACGATAATTTTCTATTTCTTGAGCAGTATAACCTTTATCTACTAAGTATTGTAAATCTTCATTAGAAGCGTTCTTTAATAAGTCCCAGATAGTTGTTTCAGTATAACCTAAACTTTTAAGTTTAGGAACTTGTGAAGTAAATACTTCATCAATATAAGCTATTACTTCTTCTTTCTCCATTTTAGGATAATATCCTAAATATTTTTCATATTCATCATAAAAAGATACCTCTTTACTAAGTTTTATCCAATCTAAAATATGATCCATTTTATCATGAGATAAAATTTCTGATTCTTGTTCATCAGTTAGTGATAAAATCTCACTACTTTCACCTAAAGAGTATCCTTTCCAAAGTAGCTTAATACGCGTTAAGTTCAATAATACTAGTAATCCTACTACTAATATAGCACCGATAACACCAACTATTAATACTCGATCTTTTCTTATTCTTCCACGACCACTATTGTAACTATTATAGTAAGAGTAGTCTCTTCTTTTTTTTAATGGGTTCATTACAATTCCTCTTTCTTGGTATTAGACATATATCTTATTATAGAAAATATGACAAAATAATACAATTGTTTTTCGAAAATAAAATAATGGTAAACTTGTTTTTACCATTATCTTTATTATTTATACGTTGTTAAGTAGTTTTCTCTACCCATTTTATATTGATCATTTCCTATACTATCTATAATTACTACCAAAGGCATATCTTTAATTTCTAATTTACGAATTGCTTCAGGTCCTAAATCTTCAAAGGCTACAATTTCGCAACCTACTACACAACTTGAAATGGTCGCTCCTGACCCACCAATAGCACCAAAATATACAACACCATGCTTTACTAATGCTTCCTTTACTTCTTGATTGCGATATCCTTTTCCAATCATGGCACGCATCCCTAAACCAATGAAGGTAGGTGAATAGGCATCCATTCGTCCAGAAGTAGTAGGTCCACCACTACCAAAGATTTGACCAGGTTTACTAGGTGTTGGTCCGACATAGAAAATAGTTTGATCTTCTAATGATATAGGAAGATCTTTTCCTTGTTGATGTAATTCTAATAAGCGTTTATGTGCAGCATCACGCCCAGTATAAATTGTTCCACTTAAAAGCACTTCATCTCCAGCACGTAATGTTTTAATTTTTTCTACTGTTAATGGTGTTGTTAATGATATCATAAGTCAGCCTCCTTATGTCTTGATACATGGCAACATATACTAACTGCCACTGGCATACCTGCAATATGTGTTGGATGTGTTTCAATTTGTAATGCGATGGCCGTTGTTTTTCCACCATAGCCTGCTGGACCAATTCCAGTATCATTAATCATTGTTAGTAATTCTGTTTCTAAATCAGCATAACGAGTATCCTCATGATGCATTCCAATTTCTCGTAGCATTGCTTTTTTCGCAAGAGCTGGTGCTTTATCAAAGGAACCACCAATCCCAACACCAACGACCATTGGAGGACATGCATTCGGTCCTGCATCATTTACTACTTGTAATACAAAATCTTTAATCCCTTGAACACCATCACTTGGTTTTAACATTTTTATTTGCGACATATTTTCTGAGCCAAACCCTTTAGGTGCAACAACAATATGAAACGCATCACCAGGTACAATTTTATAATTGACAATAGCTGGTGTATTATCTTTTGTATTAATACGATCAAAAACAGGATCGTCTACTACTGATTTACGTAAATATCCATCTTCATATCCTTGTCTTACACCTTCTTGAATTGCTTCTTCCAAATTGCCCTTTATATATACTTCTTGACCAATTGTAATATAGACAAATGCCATACCTGTATCTTGACATATAGGCATTCTTTTTGTACTAGCAACTTCATCGTTTTCAATCATTACTTCCAATGTTTTCTTCGCTAAAGGATAGGGTTCTTCCTCCATATGTTTAATTAAGCTTTGTAAAACATCTTTAGGTAAATCATACGCTGCTTCGATACATAATTGTTTAATTGTTTTAATAATTGTTTCCGTATGTATTTCTCTCATTTTATTCTCCCTAATAAAAAAGGAAACTTCTTTCCTTTTATGTTATTCCTTCAACTATTTTATCCTTAACACTTGGACAATATAATGCATAATATCGTAATGACATTAATTCCATAGTTGTTAACAATGTATGTTTACCAGTTCTACGTTGACTACTATCACCTAAAGCAATGGTATAATCAATAGGAATACCAATATCAACACCTGGATTACATGTAATTAATACAATTTTCGCTTTCGATTTCTTTAAGTATTGTAATATTTTAGAAGCTGATTTGGTATAATATCCATTTACTGTAACAATAATCGCTACTGAACCTTCTCCTAGTTTTTTCACACAATCAAATTGCCTCTCACTTTCCATATACGCCATTGTGAATTTTTCTAACATTAATAAATCTGTTTGAAAATGTAACGCTGCTGAATGTGAAAACTGTGTTCCAAAGAACGCTATAGAATCACTTTTATGTATTAATTCTAAAACTTTATCTATAATATTCCAATTTAACTTTTTTGATAACCCTTGAATCGCTTCTGAAACTTGATCGCTATAATACTTTGTTGATTTTTCAGGTTCATCCTTCATCATATCTAATGGAACATTAATTAAATTATTAAATTTTTTACTATCTGAAGAGAATGCATAACATTCTTGCTTTAGATGGGCATAGTTTTCATATCCTAACGCTCGGCAAAATCTGGAAATTGTGGCAGGTGAAACATAGCACTCTTTCGCTAATTGACTAATCCCCATAGTGGATACTTTTTGAAAGTTATGAGCCATATACCAAGCAATGTTATAATTTGTATCATCTTCACTCGCTGTGTCTAAAAATATAATTAATCGATAAAACAAGCCTTTCATCCTGTCACCTCCTGCACTTTATTATACACTAGATTTAATATTTT
>JBKEBJ010000279.1:0-39015 GCA_047973105.1 Coprobacillaceae bacterium
GTTTTAGGGGCAGGGTTAATAAATGGAGAGAAAGTGACACCTTTATTAGCGAGACGCATTGATAAAGCAATAAATATATACCAAAGACAATTACGTAAGAAAAAGAAACCAATCATGATCATTATGTCTGGAGGAAAAGGTGGAGATGAAAAACTCTCAGAAGCTGAAGCAATGTGCCAATATGCATTAGAACAAGGAATCCCACAAGAACATATTTTATTAGAAACAAATTCTAAAAATACATATGAAAATATGAAGTTTTCAAAAGAGATTATAAAAGAAAGAGAAGGAAAAAGAAAAGCTAAGGTTCTATTTGCGACTACAAACTATCATGTTTTTAGGGCTGGAATATACGCTAAAAAAGCTGGATTAAACGCACAAGGGATTGGATCTAAGACACCTTTTTATTTCTGGTATAATGCAATATTAAGAGAGTTTGTAGCTATTTTATCTATATATCGCAAATCTCAGTTAGTGATTGTATCACTGTTGGTAGTCTTTGGGGGTATTTTATATTATTTATTAACACATTTAGATGTAGTAAAATCTATTTTTGAATTTATAGGAATTATCTAATGATAAAAAGAAGACCATTAACATAACTGTTATTGGTCTTCTTTATTTTATCTGTATATTTGAATATGTATGTTTTCATTCATAGAAACAAATTCACTTCTTTTAGAGGCGTAGGCAATCGTTCCTTTTAGTTCAAAATCACCACTAATATACTCTACTGTATAGGTTATATTAGCACCTTTTGCTTTAAAATTATAAAAATATTCTGCTAAATCTTTTTCTGTCATTTGTGTTAAATCATCAACATAAGGTTTACCCAATGAATAAACAACAGTAACATTATTGTTTTCTTCTCGAACATAGGAACCAGCAGGAACAGATTGAGATATTAATCCTCCATACCCTACAGTACCGTGATATTGTTCTTTGACAATTACTGCTAAGTCGATATAATCAGTCGCCGCATCATCTTTATATACACTACCAAAATTAGGAACGAGAATAGATTTACCATAAGATATAACAACGGTAATAGTATCCTCTTTAGATACTTTTTCACCAACTGCTACAGATTGAGAGATAACCATATCTTTCATAACTGTAGCAGAAGCGGCTTCTTCAAAAGCAATAGTAACTTCATTCGTTTTACCCCATGCTTCAACTTCCGCTTTTGATAGATTGGTAAAGTCTTTAACTTCAATATTTTTTTCAAATGTTTCTTTACCTTTAGAAACAATAATTTGTAATTGATTCTTTCTTTTGTATGTTTCTGCAGAAACACCGTCTTCAAACTTATGTTCTAACACTTTATTCTTCTCTATTTCTTCACTAAACTGTTTTGTGATTTTGACATTTGACAGTTTATTAGTTTCAACCCATTGATTAATATCATCCAGAGACATAGTATTAATATCTGGGATTTCTATTTTTTCTTCTGGGTCAGCACCTTTACTAACTTTAATATTCAATGTTTTTCCTTTGAATACTTTTTTACCAGGGTCAGTTTCTTGTGATATGACAAGATTTTCATCATATTTAGTAGTATAAGAATAATCTATTTCTAATGTGATATTATTAGATTTAGCCCAATTTTTTACTTCTCCAATATTTTTCCCTACAGTATCCATTATGGTAACAAGATTCATCATAATTACAGAAGTGATAACTATAGCAGTTACTACAACACTAGAGATAATAATAATTAACTTCTTTTGTTTTCTTTTCTTTTGATATTCGTAATCTATATCAACATCATGTTCAACATGACGAGATGTTACTTCTGGTTTTGAAACAATATTTTCTTTAGCAGCATGTTTAGGTGCTGGTTTTATATTATTAGTAGATTCTTCTATCTTTGAAGATACATCTTTCTTTGGTTTAACATCATCTACTGAGACTTCAATTTCTGAAGTCTCATCTATATCAGTAGAGTGATTTTCTTTTTTAGTATTTTCTGGCTGCGAGGTTGAAGAATAGTTTTTATTACTAAATTTATCTAAAAAATTATCAGACATTATTTAATTCTTCCTTTATGCAATAATAATACTTCATCTGCAGCCTGTGCAATCTCTTTAGAATGTGTAACCATGATAATACATTTATTATGTTCTTTCGCTAACTTTTTGAATATTTGAACAATTTCTTGTTCTCGTTCTTCATCTAAGTTTCCTGTAGGCTCATCTGCTAGAATAACATCAACATTAGTAGCTAATGATCTTGCGATTGCTACTCTTTGTTGTTCTCCCCCTGATAGTTTATTTGTCTGGCGTCCAGCTTTTTTCTTATCAATACCCATATAATCTAATAAATTATAGGCAACATTGATTTTATCAGTAGGGATTTCATTATCAGTAATACCCATAGCTACTAATACATTTTCTAACGCAGTTAAATAAGGAACAAGGTTATATGATTGAAAAATAATACTAATCTTGTTACGACGATATTGATCATCAGCCATTAGGGCAATATCTTTTCCTTCATAAAGTACTTTCCCACCTTTAGGGTTATCTAGGGCAGCAATTAATGATAGTAAAGTTGTTTTACCACTTCCAGATTCACCAAGAACAGTATAAAATTTTCCTAAATCAAAAGTATAATTAATATCTCTTAATATATATCTTCTTTCATCACCATCGCGATAAAAGTATTCTAAATCTTGTAGTTCAATTAATCCCATATTTGCCCCCTCCTTACATTAGAATTTCTTTTGGTTTTAATCGTAAAATATACATTGTTGGAATAATTGTTGAAACAACAATTGTTGCGACACTAATACCATAGAACATTAGTATTGTTCCAGCATCTAGTGAAACATTGTA
The DNA here is from genome assembly GCA_047973105.1 of Coprobacillaceae bacterium. Taxonomy (GTDB): domain Bacteria; phylum Bacillota_I; class Bacilli_A; order Erysipelotrichales; family Coprobacillaceae; genus CAKVJS01. Next base: position 2,838 of record JBKEBJ010000279.1, read on the forward strand.
ATTATCAATTAAATCTTCATTACTAACACCGCTTGTATAGTCATCTAAAGTTGAATAGTAATAGTTCTCTTCTTCATTTGTATTTGTTGTCTGCTCAATTAACATGTTTTTTGAAATATCTTTAGAAATAAAGTTACCAACAATTAGTGCGAGTGTTAATGAAATCATAGCAACACCAATAACTTCTGCTAATATTTGTATAACAACTTTAATTTTTCTTTCACCCATCGCAATATAAATTCCCATTTCATGACGACGATCATGTAAGAATAAAGTAACTAATAAACTTAGTATTAAAATAGTTACACCAATAGATGCATACAAGACAATAGTCGCAATTCCGTTAATTGATTCCATCGGTTTTTTTATATTTTCTAATGATTTTGTAGTATCTACAACAATATTATTTTCTGGTAAGAAACTACTAGCTTCTTCTCTAAAATCATCTAACATCTTTGATTCTTTTAACACAAAGATAGGGTCAAAATACATAGTATCATCATATATTCCACCAGCTTCTGCATACTTATCAGCGTATTCTTTAGCGACACTAATAACAGAGTTATTGGGTAGGTAGATAGTATTTTCTTGCATTTCCCTTTGCCAAGCTTCTTCATCAAATCCTCCATTAGAGGAAGAATCTTTTTTATCACTAGTTATTTTATTTACATCGAATAGACCAATAATTTCATATTCTCTACTGTACGTATCAATAACTTTATATTCTCTAGTTTCCCAATTTGTATCTTCATCCCTAGGTTCTTCTACATCACCATTTAAAGTAAAAGTAGAACCAACTTGTAGACCATTTTTTTCAGCGAAGTTACTACCAACAATAACGTAATTTTTCCCTTCGCTAATATCTTCTTTAGTAAAAGTACGACCTTCTTTTAAAGAAATCTTCCCTTCTTGAATATCTAGTAATTCATTACGTTCTACACCATGTAATGAGAAGTATTCAGGTTCTCCAGGTTCTGTATACATATAGGATTCCATATCGGGATCGATATAACGTTTCAGATCTTTAGAATGCATGCTCCAACTCATACTATAATCGTAATATTCTACATACTCTAAAGCACCAATATTTTTAATACCCTCTTCATCTATAGGCTTTGCGGTAGGATACTCCTCATCCTTCTCTGGATCATAATTCTTTTCTAAAGTATCCCAATCTATTTGTACTGTTGCAATTGGCTTCAGATTTTGATTGATATTCTCCTCTGTTTTATTTAAAGTCTTTTTTATAGAAACAGAACCTGACATTAAGTTTCCTAAAATAAAAACTACTAAAAATAAAATCCCTGACTTCATAGGTTTTCTAATAATACTTAAAAATCCCCGCTTTAAATAATTCATTTAAACATCTCCCTTCGTTATTGTTCTATAATTTGAGTATAGCATCACTTTAACTGTATTACAACAAGTAAGACAGTTATAAGATGAATATATGATAAAATTAAGAAAATATTAATATTTTATAACAATTCTTTCGTATTTCGCTAATTTCTCAAGTCGCTTAATGATAGGATATACAAGAATTATGTTAGAATAATACAAAGGAGTAAAATAGTATGTTAACAAAAGATATGATAGAAATTAAATATAAAGAAGCAATAAATAAATATACATTTACTAAAGTTGGGGGAAAAGTTGATATGTTAGCTTTTCCAAAGACATTAGATGAAATAAAAGAACTTATAGAAATTTGTAAAACTGAAAATATACCATGGATGGTACTTGGAAATGCTAGTAATGTAATTATTGGTGATGGAGGGTATCGTGGTATGATTATTATGACTATTAAGATGAATACTATCGAAATACGAGATAATAAGGTAATTGCGCAAGCAGGAGCGTTGTTATCAGATGTAACTAGAGCTGCTTGGAAACGATCATTGTCTGGTTTAGAATTTGCATGTGGGATTCCTGGTAGTATTGGTGGTGCAGTATATATGAATGCAGGAGCCTATGGAGGAGAAATTAGTGACGTTATAACTTCGCTCACATATGTAACTAAAGAAGGAGAGGTTTTGATATTAACTAAAGAGGAGTTAGGTTATCGATATCGTTATAGTCAATTACAAGAGATGGATGGTGTTGTTATTTCTGCAACCTTTAGTTTAAAATTAGGGAATCGTGAAGAAATTAAAGATGTTATGGATCATTTAACGATATTAAGAGAAACAAAGCAGCCATTAGAATATCCATCATGTGGAAGTGTTTTTAAACGTCCTAAGGGATATTATACAGGACAATTAATCCAAGAAGCTGGATTGCAAGGAAAACAAATTGGTGGTGCACAAATATCAACTAAACATGCAGGGTTTATTGTTAACATTGAGGAAGCTAGCGCTAGCGATTATATTGCCTTAATTCATCATATTCAAGAAATTATAATGCAAAAATATCAAGTCCAATTAGAACCAGAAGTGCGTATTTTAGGAGAAATGTAATAGGTATTATAAAAATCAAAAAATAAAGCATAAATTGTCGTAAACCATCTATATATTAATAGGAGGTTTTTTATGAAATTATGTATATGTTTGTTTTTACTAATACTATTGTTTATAGGAAGTCTTCTAGTAGCAGAACCGCAACAACAAAATTACTATGTAAAAAACCAAAAAGAATATACAATTCATGGGAAACAAGATTCCCCAGGTATGTGGTTTATATTCTTATTGGTAAGTACGCCTATCACTATGTATTATGTATATCAAAAGGATAAAAAGAGCTAGAAATTTCTATTCTTACAAAATTGTAAGCTTATATAGCGAAAATGTAAGATAAATCAAAGGCAATAAGGCTTTAGATACTATATACTATAAATGTAAGCAGTGATGGGAGGATATCAAAATGAATAAATATAGTAAAGTTATAGGAGTAGCAATATTAAGTTATATGATTATGGTTGCAGGATGCATGATATTGAACATTGTGAATAGTTCAATTCTTGATACAAGTGCAGCAACAATCTGTATCACACTGGTTTGGACAACAGTAATTGCTTCTATTAGTAAAAAACAAAATAATGAAAATTAAAGGTTGTAACACAGATTTGTGTCACAACCTTTTTACTTACAGGATTCTCTTTCAATTAATGTACATGGTAATAAGATTTTTAATGGAACTTTTTGATGTGGGATTCGATGTATCAACATTGCACCATACTCACCCATTTCAAAAGCAGGAGCAAATACCGTTGTTAATGGCGGTGTTGTAAAACTGGCATCCTTAATATCATCAAAACCAATAATAGAAATATCTTCTGGAATTCGAATATTATTTTCTTGTAATGCTCGCATTGCGCCTATCGCAATAGGATCACTAGCTGCGAATATAGCTTCTGGTAGCTTGGCATTCAGAATTAATTCTAAAGCCATCTGATAACCTGACTCTTTTGTAAAAGTACCTTCATATACTTGATATTGTATTTGTTGTTGTTTGCAGTATTCAATAAAGCTAGATTTTCTCATATCTTCATATACAGTGTCAGAATCTATATATTCTTTACCACCAAGGTATGTAATATTCTTAATATTTAAATTTGTAAAATATTCTAAAACATCATACATTGCCTGTTTAAAATCTAAAGAAATAGTAGAATCATTAATTCTAGTGGTTGTCATATCCAAAAATATAATATTTTTAGATATTTTCTTGAACTGTATAGTTTCATGTTGATTGAATTTACCAATACATATTAGTCCATCTACATTAGATAAAGAATCTATTTGATTTATATCATCTTTAAATGTTCGAATAAGATGAATATCATGTTTACGGCAGTACTCTTCAACTCCTTGTCTAATAGAAAGATAATAAGGATCATCAATTTCTTGTTGCAAAGTGTACCATTGGACAATACCAATAGTATAATTACTTTTTATATTTCTTTGTTTTTTATGATACTGTAAAACAGTAGCGGCTTCTAATACATTTTGTCGTGTACTAGGAGGAACACTTAACGTTGGATCGTTATTTAGAATACGTGATACAGTTGCGCTAGAAACTTTTGCCATTGTAGCTATATCTTTAATTGTTGCCATACACTTCCCCCTTATTAATAGATATAATTAATTATAACATGTTTTTTATATAAATCGACATATTACTAAAATAATATATAAATTTAGTAAAATATATGATTTATTTTACTAAAACTAATTGACACTACTTCTATGTGTGCTAGAATAAAATTATGGAGGTATAATCATGAATTTTCAAATTAATCGTTTACTTAACTATGCTTTACAAAAGAAGTTAATCAGTGAAGAAGATAAAGAATATACTGTTAATTTATTACTTGAACTTTTAAATCAAGAAGAATATGAAGAGATTATAATACGAGAGAATCTAGAAGAAGCAACGCCAATTTTAAAGGAGATATTAGATAAAGCAGTTACTGAATCATTAATTGAAGACACAATAACTAGTAAAGATTTATTTGATACAAAGATAATGAATTGTTTAATGCCCAGGCCAAGTGAAGTGGTAAAGAACTTTTATAGTTTGTATCACCAAGAACCAGAACTGGCAACTAAATACTATTATGATTTATCAATAGCCTCTAACTATATAAGAAAAAGTCGAACGGATAAGAATATTAGTTTTAATCGAAATTATAAGTATGGAGATATAGAAATAACAATTAACTTATCAAAACCAGAAAAGGATCCAAAGGAAATTGCGAAAGCTAGATTATTACCAACTAGTAAATATCCTAGATGTTTATTATGCAAAGAAAATGTTGGGTTTCAAGGAACCCTAAATCTTCCAGCTAGACAAAACCATCGTATTATTCCAATAACATTAGATGATAGTAAATATTACTTACAGTACTCACCATATGTTTATTATAATGAACACTGTATTATTTTAAATGATAAACATATACCCATGATAATTAATAGGGATACATTTTCCCATCTATTATCTTTTGTTGAACAATTTCCACATTATATGGCTGGATCTAATGCAGATTTACCGATAGTTGGTGGTTCTATATTATCTCATGATCATTTTCAGGGAGGTAATCATATATTTCCTATGGACAAAGCCAAAGTGTTAAAACAATATCATTTTAATAAATATCCCAATATAAAAATAGAAATTCTATATTGGCCATTATCAACAATTCGTTTACGTTCAATAAATAAGAGTGAACTAGTATCATTATCAACAATGATACTAGAAAAATGGAAAGGATATAGTGATGAATCAGTAGATATCATTGCTTATAGTGGTGATGAAAGACACAATACAATTACTCCTATAGCTAGAAAAAAAGGTATAAATTTTCAATTAGATTTAGTACTACGTAACAATCGAACAAGTGATAAAAATCCAGATGGAATATTTCATCCACATAAACAATTACATCATATAAAGAAAGAGAACATTGGTTTAATTGAAGTGATGGGATTAGCGATTTTACCGGCTCGATTAAAAGAAGAACTTAAATTATTAGAAATATGTTTATTAGGTGAAGATGTTATAAGTAATTATGATATTTTACAAAAACATCAAGATTGGTATCAAGATTTACTACAAAACTATACGTTTACTAAAGATAATATAAAAGATATTTTAAAACAAGAGGTTACTATAAAATTTGTTCAAGTGTTAGAAGATGCAGGTGTGTTTAAGATGAATGAAGAAGGAATACAAGCATTTGAAACATTTATTAAAAAATTGGAGGAAACTATATGATTAATGTTATACGTAAAGAAGAGAATGGAATAGATATTCTTCAAATGAAAAATGATGACTTAGAAGTCATAGTTACTAATTATGGTTGTACAATCATGAAATTGTTTTGTAAAGATAATAAAGGTCAGTTTGAAGATGTAGTGCTAGGTTATGAAACAGTTGAACAATACCAAACACACGATGCCTATTTAGGGGCTTTAGTAGGACGTGTAGCGAATCGGATTGGTAAAGGGCAGTTTACTTTAAATGATGAAGTGTATACATTAGCTACAAATAATGGACCCAATCATTTACATGGTGGGATTAAGGGATTTAGTTATCAAATATTCAATTATGAGATTATTGATGATATGAGTATCCAGTTCTCATATACTTCAAAAGATGGTGAAGAGGGCTATCCAGGTAATTTAGACTTACAAGTTGTATATCGATTAGATACGAATGCATTAGTTATTACGTATCAGGCTATTACAGATAAAGATACAATCATTAACTTAACAAATCATTCCTATTTTAATTTAAATGGAAAAAAGGATTCTGTGTATACACATCAATTACAAGTACAAGCAGATACGTTCGCTTGTATTGATGAAGACGGATTACCAACAGGTTGGATAGAAGAAGTAACAGGAACACCTTTTGATTTTAGAAAACTAACATCTATTAAGGAGAATATTGAAAAAAAACATCCACAGTTAACTTTAGGTAATGGATTTGATCATCCTTTCATATTTACAACTACTAAAGATCAAGTAGAGTTAGTGGATACTGTTAGTGGTAGGAAGTTAGTAGTATCTACTACGCTACCAGGAGCACAAATATATACAGCCGATTTTTTAGATGGAAGACTAGGAAAGTATGGGCATAATTATTACGCTAGAGATGCAATATGTATAGAGACACAACATTTACCAGATGAAATCAATATAAAAGAAGATTCAGATACGATTTTAAGAAAAGGAAAACGATATGAAGAAACAACCATATATCGTTTTGAGGTAATATAATATGAAACAAGCAAGTTTATTAATTAAAGAACTACAGGGTAATCAATATATAGATAAGTTTAATGATATTTACGTGGATATAGAAGTAGCTAATACACAAAAACAAAGATATGTAGAAGCATTACAAGAGTTCATAACTTTATACGGAGATCAAGAGATAGCGATATTTAGTGCTCCTGGTCGTAGTGAGGTAAGTGGAAACCATACCGATCATCAACATGGACAAGTATTAGCAGCAGCGGTTAATTTAGATATTATTGGGATTGTCTCAAAAAGTACAACCATTAAAATAAAAAGTGATGAATATGAAATTGAAGAAGTGGATATTACGGATTTACAATTTAATGAGCAGGAAAAAGGTAAATCTATTTCCTTAGTTCGAGGAGTTGTAGCGAGAATTAAGGAGTTAGATTATAAGATTGGGGGCTTCAATGGATATTTTACTAGTAATGTATTAATTGGTTCAGGGTTGTCATCTTCAGCTGCTTTTGAAGTATTGATAGGAACTATTATATCTGGGTTATACAATAATATGGAGATTGATTCAGTCGTCATTGGACAAGTTGGACAATATGCAGAGAACCAATACTTTGGAAAACCTTGTGGATTAATGGATCAATGCGCAAGTGCAGTAGGAAGTTTAATATATATTGATTTTAATGATCCAATATTACCTATAGTAAAAAAAGTAGATATTGATTTTTCACAATTTGAACATAGTCTATGCATTGTAGATACGCAAGGATCGCATTCAAATTTAACAAATGAATATGCAGCGATTCCAGAAGAAATGCGAAGTGTTGCTCAAGTTTTTGGTAAAGATTATTTACGTGATGTTGATGAGAAAAGATTCTATCAAGAAATTGCGACTATTAAAGAGGTATGTAATGATCGAGCTATTTTACGTGCTTTCCACTTTTTCACTGAAAATAACCGTGTACCAAAAGCAGTAGATGCATTAAATAAAGGAGATTTTGATACTTTTAAAGATATAATTGTAGCTTCTGGGAATAGTTCATTTAAGTACTTACAAAATGTATATACAAATAATGATGTTTATAATCAAGGTGTATCTGTTGCCTTGGCGATGTCAGAATCAATTCTTCAAAAACATGGTGTTTGTCGTGTTCATGGGGGAGGCTTTGCAGGTACAATCCAAGTCTTTGTAGAAGATCAGTATGTAAAAACATATAAAGAGGAAATAGAAAAAATATTAGGCAAAGGGACTTGCCATATATTGAAGATTAGAAAATATGGAGGAATTCGAGTAATATAAAAATAGTAGCCATTAAGCTACTATTTTTTACTGTACAGTTACTAATTCTAAATAAGATGTTGTACCTGCAACACCAGGAGTACCACCAGTAACAATGATTAATTGTCCAGATTTAACACCATTTTCTTTTGCAATGATTTGTGCATATTCAATCATTGCAGAACGGCTATCTAGTTGTTTACAACAAACCGACTTTATACCCCAGTTTAATGATAATTTCATTGTTGTTTTTGTATTAGGAGTGGCCGCAATAATCGTACATTCAGGACGATATCTTGACATCTTTTTAGCTGTGAAACCAGAATTAGTAAAGGCGATAATGGAAGAAACATCAAATTTATAAGCAATTTCTGCAACAGACATACAAATGGCTTCAGATGTATCATGGGTAGCTGTTTTAATCGCGTCTTTTTGTAGAGATTGATAATCCAAAGTATCTTCTATCTTTAGAGCAATTTTATTCATAGTCATAACAGATTCCTCAGGATACTTACCCTGTGCAGATTCTCCAGATAACATAATAGCATCTGTACCATCATAAATTGCATTAGCCACATCACTTACTTCAGCACGTGTTGGCCTTGGATTTTCTTGCATACTATCTAACATTTGTGTAGCAGTAATTACCACTTTACCACTAGATTTACATTTTTGAATAATTTCTTTTTGAATTAATGGAACATCTTCAGCAGGAACTTCTACACCTAAATCTCCACGGGCAACCATAATACCATCGGCAATAGTTAAAATATCATCAATATTATCAACACCTTCACTATTTTCTATTTTCGCAATGACTTGAATTTCTGGATGTCCATTTTCAACAAGTAATTTTTTAACATCAATTACATCTTGTGCACGTCTAACAAACGATGCTGCAATAAAATTAACTTCGTGTTTACAACCAAAGATAATATCATCAATATCTTTCTTTGATAAATAATCAAAACCTAATTTAATACCAGGTACATTAATTCCTCGTTTGTTTTTTACAATACCATTATTTGCACAAACACAAACAATATCTGTTTCTTCAATATGATCAACTAATAACTCTACTTGACCATCATTTACTAGAATGAAACCGCCAGGTTTAACATCCTTATGTAAGTTTTTATAAGTAATAGTGAAACGATCACTAGTCCCCTCTATATCTTCAACACAAATTCTAACAACTTGTCCTTTTTTAAATTCTGTTTGTCCATTCACAAAATCACCAGTTCTAATTTCTGGACCTTTAGTATCTAATAATATAGATACACTATCATGTAATTCTCTATTGATATCTCGAAGAAGATTAATCTTATCTAGATGGTCTTTATGGGTTCCATGAGAAAAATTTAATCGCATTACATGCATACCAGTCTCTACTAACTTCGTTAGTGTTTTTTTATCTTCTGATGCTGGGCCAATGGTACAAACTACTTTTGTTTTACTTTTTTTATTATTATACATACTTCACTAATTCCTTTCTTTTTCCATAATTATATGATGTCGTTACAAGTATTATTATACCACATAAATAATTAGAAAAATGGCGATATTACATAATAGACAAATAAAAAGATATGTCGTAACATATCTTAATTAGCTATTCAATTGTATCTCTAGTATATATTGAGAAAGCTCCAGTTATAAATAAGAATAATAAACCAGTATGAACAAAATAAACTGTAAAATCTAATAAACCATGAATCAGTGTTACAACAACACACCCAACAATAAAAGCAACTAACCCACGATCACATTTTCTTTTAAAGACTTGAAATAATTGTTTACAGTTATTATAAATATAAGGAACAAGCAAAGCTACTCCTCCAAAACCATAACTTAATACTGGATCAATAAATATATTGTGAGCATGTTCTGTTGCATGACCGCCATATTCTTTAAATATCATATAATATGTCATAGGTCCTTTACCTATAATTGGACTATCTTTAATAGCAGCAATAGAAGCAGACCATATCTTAATTCTAGTAGAATAATTACTTGCTAGTTTTTCAACTCTAGGCATCTTTGAAGGATTAATAACAAAATATCCAACAACTAACGCAGCTGCAATACCAATGCCTAAACACCATTTATAATTCTTATTAATAATTAAAAAAACAATCGCTCCTGCTGCAATAGCAGGCCAAGCAGTTCTTGTTCCACTTAGAAATAACATAACGAAATTAATAAGTGCAACAACTAAATAATAAGGAATCTTTTTCTTATTATCGGTAGTAAAAATTTTATAACCAATCATCATTAAAATAAATTCTATCATCATAGCGTAATAATTTGCATTAAAGAATACACTATTAATACGATATTCACGACGACTAAATACTTTAATAACGAAATGGTCATACTCTAGAAAATCTAATATTTTTATATATTCATAACAAGCATAGATAGCCCATAAGATACTACAGAATATTAATATTTCTAACGCTAAAGAAAATAAATCTTTAGTGATATGATCTCGATAATATAACAACAAGGCACAAGCAACAAACATGAATAAACTACAGCCAATACCAAATAAGTTCTGAAAAAATAAGGATATAACTAAACTGAAGGTACAAAATATCATTAAATATTTAGATTCTTTAATATTTTTATACGCTGTCTGAATCTTTTTAGTGTACAATAGATATATTGTTTCTATTAATAATATTGGAACACAAATGTAGGCAGGCATAGAAAAAGATAGAAAGGGAATCATTACTAACCATTCTTCTTTTGTTAATTTCTGTCTTAGTGTTTGTATATACTGCATCAAATCAACCCCTTATATATCATACATTATCCACCTATCTAAAGAAGGAGTCAATATGAAAAAATATCTTTATGTATTTAATTATCCACCAGAACAAGAACATTTATGCCAATTAGAATTCAAATATCTGTTTCATCAATTATGGGTTTCTAAATATTATATTACAGAAACAGATATCTCTATTGATCAAAGTGCCTTTATTAAAGCAAAGATAGATATTCTTGCAATGAGTACAAATCTTAAAGAACTAATAGCTGAATTATATACATTAAAATTAGACTATTTAGATTTTAAAGTTATATATTTTAAAAATGAAATAACCCATGTTGACTATAAAGAATCTCTTCTTTGGTGTAAAGATATATCTTGGGCGATTGAAGGAAGTGTTAATATGTCTAAACCAAAGCACACTTTTGCGCTTACTAAAGTAGAGGATATGTTTATCTTTGGTTATTATCATCATGGTGTTCCTTCATGGAAAGCACAAGATAATAAACCATATACATTCTCTAATTCTTTAGATATAAAACTAGCTAGAACATTAGTTAATATCGCTTGTGAGAATAAACCTAATGTTCGTATTGTAGATCCTTGTTGTGGAGTAGGAACCGTTGTATTAGAAGGTTTAGCTCTTAAACAAGATATTGAAGGCTTTGATATTTCCAGGGAAATATCATTTCAAGCAAGAAAAAATTTAGAATATTATGAGTATGATAAATATCTAGTGAACAAAGTAAGTATTCATGATTTAGATAAATACTATGATGTCGCTATTATTGATATGCCATATAATCTATATACTCCTATTACGTATGAAGAACAATGTGCAATTATTACTTCAGCTCGTAAAATTTGTGGACGATTAATATTGGTAGCACATGAGGATATGACTAAAGAAATTAATAGAGCAGGTTTTTTAATTATTGATACTTGTATTTTAAAGAAAAGTAATTATTGTAAATTTCAAAGAATAATATATGTATGTATTTAGACGCTACTAGCGTCTTTTATATTGTTTTTTATAAAAAACAGTTAGGAATACTATAGAAATTATGGGAGATTCTGCTATAATCCTTTTGTGATGAAAAAGGAGGGTAGTACAGAGTTATCACATCCTAATGTAAAATGAACACATTCATTTTAGAGGCATTATAAGCTTCGGATATAGTGAGTTATATCCAGTTAGCGACAAGTGAACTTGTTGAGCGTTTAAGAAACGTAGTTTATAAGTATGTTAAAAAGTACTTGTAATATCAATAAGAGTAGTAAAAGTAAATGTTTTACTATATAGACTCATGTAGTATCCTAGAAAAATGCTATAGATTAATACAAGTACAATATTTTTTATGGGGGAGAATGAAATGAAAAAAATTATTGTATGTTTATTATTAATGATTAGTTTTAGTGGTTGTACATCAACTACTAAAACCAATAAAGACGAAATGAAAATTCCATATGACTTAGATTTATCTAAAGAGGATGGTGCAGATTCGGTAGAAAGGGATGGAAATCATGAAGATTCACCATACTTTACAAACCAAGATTATTATCAAATGGAGTCTACAGATACATTAACAATATTATCAAAGTTCAAAACAATGCAACAAACATCAGAATGGTCTTGTGGAGTTACTTCATCTTTAATGGTGTTAGAGTATTATGGGATGTTAGGGGAACATAATGAAGAAACATTAGCTATGTATCGTAGTAATGAATTAGCTGCAGAAGCAACATCATTAGCGGATATTATAAAAATATTTGAGGGTGTTGGTGGATTTACAATGCATAGTACGTATGATTATAGTGAGGAAGAAAAGTATGAAGAAATAACATTAGAAATGATTCAATCATATTTAAAAAAAGATATACCTGTTATGGTAGCATGGAATGATTGGGGTGGGCATTGGCAAGTTATCATTGGCTATGACACAATGGGTACAGAAACTACCCAAGACGATGTTATTATTATGGCTGACCCATACGATACTACAGATCATAATCAAGATGGATATGTAGTGTATCCAGCAGAACGTTTTTATTATAATTGGACAATGTATGATTTCTTTGAAGACAATTATGATATTGCAGAAAGAGATTTATTATTCTTTGTTGCAGAAAAGAATTAATATGAAAAGAGGAAGCGTATTCGCTTCCTTTTATGTTCTATTTTTCTTTGATAGGTAATAATAAATCTAATTGTAAGTTTTCAATATTAAAGTTGGGATTATTAATCATGTTAATAAAATTTAGTGGTTCTTCTAAAGCAGTATCCATATCATTATTAGATGGTTCACAACGTTTATCACTAAAATCAAATTCATATCGTCCATCATCATGCAACCATTGATTTAATAAGTCCCAATGATCAAACTGTCCAAATGTAATTGCATGAGCTGCATACAAGCCACCTTTAAAATGTTTTTTTGTTAATGGTTTAGGAACTTCCATATCTTCTGGGATTGTTACCCAAGATTCATAACCATGTGGGGTATCTGGTTTAAAAGCAGGGTTATTAAAACCAAATTGACGAATATCAGAAGTTTGTTTCTGTAATTCACTTTCCATAATAAAATTCATGATTGTTGCATTCACTTTGTCCTCACATCCTTCACCAATAAAGTGACTGGATGCTACCCACATTGGTGGTAAATGAATGATTCGAACATCTTTTAGTTTAGTAATCTGTTTACTTGCATCTTGCATTTGTTTCATCGTAACTTCCTCCTTGAATTGAACTTTAGAAAGAGATAGAGATTCAATGCTTGTAATTAATGCAGTATCATTCAATAAGCTTTCTTTAATAGTAATAGAACTATTTTCATTAATTTTTATAATAAATTGTTCTAGAGTAGATTTAATGATGTTATAAGCTTCTAATTCAATATTAATATCATCAATGTTTTTTTGAAATATCGTAATCATTTCTTTTGTTTTAGTTTGATGTAATAAAGTATTAATGTCTTTTAAAGATACTCTTAGTTTTCTTAAAATAAGTATTAATTGTAATCTTTGAATAGTACCCTTATCGTATTGACGATATGCATAATTATCAGATTTAGTACTTTGAATTAAACCGATTTTTTCATAGTAATGTAGGGTTCTAGTTGAGATATTAAAATGTTTAGATACCTCAGTAATTGTTTTAAGTTCCATATCTCAATCTCCTTTTCTAAGTACAGTGTAAAGTACGACACGACGTCAAAGTCAACAGGTTATTAAAATTACTTTATAATATTTAAAATATCTAAAGGAGAGTTAAATACGTATGTTGACTGCATTTCTCTTTTTTCAACACTTCCCCAAGAGGCAAATCCAAAATCGATATTAGCAGCTAAACAACTTTGATAATCGCTATAACCATCACCAATATAAATGACTTCTTGTGGTTGCAGTCCAAGTTGTGAACAACAAGTTAATAAAGGTTCAGGATCTGGTTTATGTTTAACTGTATCTTCTTCTAAGACAACAACATCAAAGTAAATACCTAGTCCTTGATTAACAATATCTATTTGATATTGGGCTTTCTTCTTAGAAGAAACAACGGCTTGTGTTATACCTTGTTTTGAAACGCTATCTAATACAGTAACAATATTGGGATAAGGTTTTGCGCCATTAGGATAGGCATTAACCTTATCTACCCATTTTTGATACGATTCTTCTATGTTTGAAAAACCTAATTCTTCAATTGTTTTAATACCAGGATACGTAACAAACTTTAATAGTTCATGGTATGGAATATCTTGTTTTAATTCTTCTTTTATTAATTGTTGTAAGGGAATGAAATTGGCTTCTACAGTATCTACAACAGTCCCATCTAAATCATAAATAATAGCTTTATATTTCATGAAAAATCCTCCTTATTTGTATTCTATCATAAAAAAATACACGAACCTATAAAATTGGGGTATAATATACACGATTATAGAGGTGAATAATATGAGATTATGGAAATATATAAAGGAATATAAGGTATCAGCGACTATTGGTTTTGTTTTTAAAGTGCTAGAAGCAGTGTTAGAGTTGGCAGTTCCAATAGTTATGGCGGATATTATTGATAAAGGGATTAAGAATCAAGATACTAATTATATTTATCATCGGGGAATCCTATTAGTATTGTTAGGTGTTGGGGGATATTTATTTGCGTTAGTATGTCAATATTATGCATCAAAAGCTTCGCAAGGCGTAGGGACGGCACTTCGAACAGATTTATATAAGAAGATTAATACCTATGATTATCGAAACTTAGATAGTTTATCAGCACCAACGTTAGTAACTAGAATTAGTAATGATGTTATTCAAATTCAATTGGCAGTAGCAATGACAATTCGTTTAACTTCTAGAGCACCTTTTTTAATTATTGGATCGTTGATAATGTCTTTTATTATTAGTAGTAAACTATCTTTCATTTTTGTGATAGGTGGAGTTGTATTGGCTATTGTTATGTTAGGTATTACTATTATATCTGTTCCTTATTTTCGTATCATTCAAAAGAAATTAGATACGATTTCTAGAATAACAAGGGAAAATCTTCAAGGAATACGAGTGATTCGAGCTTTTTCTAAACAAAAGAAAGAAAAGAAACGTTTTTATAAAGAAACAAAAGATCAACAAGATACACAAGTTAAAGTGGGAAAAATCCAAGCTTTATCAAATCCCTTAACTTATGTTATTGTAAATATCGCAATCATCATAATTGTTTATCAAGGAGGATTACAAGTTCAAATTGGGGATTTAACACAAGGAGAAATTATTGCATTAGTAAACTATATGAATCAGATATTATTAGCGTTAATCGTATTTACTAATGTATTAACAATATATAATAAAGCTAGTGCTTCTTATACACGTGTCATGGAAGTATTGGATGAAGAACCATCGATTATTGAAACAGATTCAAATTTCACATGGGATGATAATCAACCAAGATTACAATTTGAGGATGTTAATTTTGCCTATCAAGGAAACAATGTACTAAAAGATGTTTCCTTTACTTTACAACCAGGAGAAACATTGGGAATTATTGGTGGAACAGGTGCAGGTAAATCAACAGTCGTTAATTTAATTGGTCGTTTTTATGATGTTCAATCAGGAAATATATATATTGGTGGTAATTCTATTTTAGATATCTCTACAACACAGTTACGTAGGGATATTGGAATTGTGCCACAACAGGCAGCTTTATTATCTGGAACCCTACGTGAGAATCTAATATTAGGTAATGTGGAAGCAACAGATGAAGAAATTTATCAAGCCTTAGAGATTGCGCAGGCAAAAGATTTTATTGATTCTTTACCTGATGGATTAGACACCATGATTGTACAAGGTGGTAAAAATGTATCTGGTGGTCAAAGACAAAGAATAACTATCGCTAGAGCGTTATTAAAGAAACCTAAAATACTAATTTTAGATAATAGTGATAGTGCTTTAGATAACATGACAAGTGTGGCCTTACGTAGGGCATTACAAACAGTATCGGATGTTAGTACAATTATTATTTCGCAAAGAACCTTTGCATTAGAACATGCAGATCAGATTTTGGTATTATATCATGGTGATGTTGTTGGCTATAATACACATCAAGAATTATTAAAGAGTTGTGAAGTACATCAAGAAATTTATAATTCTCAACAGATTAAGGAGGATAAGTAAATGAAGAGTCATACAATCACAAAATTACTATCCTTTTGTAAGCCGTATTATAAACAATTACTATTTTTAGTATTAATATCTATTGGTAGTGTTGTTTGTACACTATTAACACCAGTTATATTAGGTGAAGCTATTGATTTATTAGTGAACCCCAACCAAATAAATGTAGATAGTCTAATATCACAACTAAGTATGGTCGCTATTGTTGTTGGAATTGGTGCATTAAGTCAGTGGATATTATCAAGGATTACAAATTATATTACATATCATATTACAACCGATTTACGTAATCAGATTTTTGATAAGTTACAAGTATTACCCTTACAATATATGGATAATCATTTACATGGCGACTTAGTTAGTCGAATAGTAAATGATGTAGATTTAATAGGTGTAGGGTTGTTACAAAGCTTTACAAGTTTATTTACAGGAATCATTACAATTTTAGGAACCATCATTATTATGTGTTTAATCAATACAACAATTGCGATTATTGTTATTGTATTAACACCATTATCTTTAGTTATATCCTCATATATCGCAAAAAAGACATACATCTATTTTCAAGAACAATTAGCACTGCGTGGTAAAATGAATGCGTATATAGAGGAAAGAATTGGGAATCAGAAATTAATTCAAGCATTTACATATGAGAAACAAAATTTAAAGAATTTTGATAAAATTAATCAAGAGATGCATATAAGTGGGGTAAAATCACAATTCTTAGGTGCTTTAATTAATCCTACAACACGTGTTATTAACAGCTTTGTTTATGCGGCTGTTGGGATATTTGGAGCTATGCGTGTCGTACAAGGACATTTTACTGTAGGATTATTGTCAAGCTTTCTGACATATGCGAATCAATATACAAAACCCATTAATGAAATTTCATCAGTTATTACAGAGATGCAAACAGCTTTAGCAGCTAGTAAAAGAGTTTTTGATGTTTTAGAAGAAGATGAGGAACAAGCGGTGTTGCAATCTAAAACAATAAGTGATTTTAAAGGAACGGTTAAACTAAAAGATGTATCTTTCTCTTATGTTCCAGAAAAACCATTTATAAAAGATTTGAATGTTATAGCTAAAGCCGGAAAAATAGTAGCGATTGTTGGTAGGACAGGATGTGGAAAAACCACATTAATAAATTTATTAATGCGCTTCTATGAACAAAGTGGAGGACACATTGAAATAGATGATGTAGATATATTAAATATGGATCGAAATTACCTTCGTGGATTATATGGAATGGTTTTACAAGATACGTGGCTATTTACAGGAACCATAAAGGAAAATATAGCTTATGGTAAAGATGGTGCTAGTGATGAAGAAGTTATAGAAGCAGCTCAAAAAGCTAGAATTCATAAATTCATTATGACATTACCAGATGGATATGAAACCGTTGTTAGTGAAGAAAATGGCAATATTTCCTTAGGACAAAAACAATTACTTTGTATTGCGAGAGTTATGTTAAGAAAACCACCTATGTTAATCCTTGATGAAGCAACAAGTTCTATTGATACACGTACAGAGTTACAAATTCAAGGTGCTTTTGATGCGTTAATGAAAGATAAGACTACTTTTATTGTAGCGCATCGTTTATCTACTATTAAGAATGCTGATCAAATATTAGTAATGGATAAAGGGAAAATAATAGAACAAGGAACACACCAACAATTATTGAATAAACATGGATACTATTATGATTTGTATTATAGTCAATTCCATGTTTCTTAAAAGAATAATATCGAATATGTATGGCTAATTAGTAAGAATAATGAGGGATATTAAGGTCTCTCGTTTTCTTTTGGGCATAAAGCCAGACAAAGGTCGATAAAGTGGTTATAATAAAGGTATATTAAAACAAACATACTTTTACAAAAAGGAGGTAAAGTATATGAAAAAGAAAATAGGAATTATTGTTGGAAGTAACAGAAGAGATGCATTTAGTAAAAAAGTAGCGAATCACCTTTTAACATTACCTTTAGATAACTTAGAATTACAAATAGTAGATATAGCAGGATTACAAATGTTTAATCAAGATTTTGATGATGATGGAACAACTCCTAAAGAATGGAAAGTGTTTAGAAATGAAGTTCGAGCATTGGATGGATATGTTTTTGTAACACCAGAATATAATCGTTCTTATCCACCTCTTATAAAAAATGCATTGGATATTGCTTCTAGACCATATGGACAAAACCAATGGAGTGATAAACCAGGAGCGATACTCAGTGTATCTCCAGGACGTTTGAGTGGATTTGGCGCAAATCATCACTTACGTCAAGTAGCTTCATTTTTGAACATCTATATGATGCAACAACCAGAAGGATATATTGGAGAAATCATGAATTCATTGGATAAAGAAGGAAATATAATAGATGAAAGATTACAAAAAATGTTATTAAACTTTATGAAGAGTTTTGAAGAATGGACAAGTAATTTTAAATAAAAAAACCAGACGTAAGAGTCTGGTTTTTCTATCTCGCTTTTTGTAATGCTTTTTTTAATTGAAAGTCATCAACAAACCATAATGATGTATGATATGTTTTTTGACCATAAACAAACTGTAACTGTGAATCTTTTGGAAACGTTACACGTTTAATTTTACGATAATCTAATAGAATTTTTCCAATTAACATTTGTCTGTGTCCAACATAGATAATCTGTTGGAATAAGTAAGAACAGGCAAAAGAGAAAATAGTTATCGAGTTTAAGATATAATAAATAATATTTTGTTCCTTATCTAAATATAATATAATCATAAAAATAACAGATATTATTAGTAAGATAACATATACAAGAACTAATCCAATATAAAAATACGTACCTAATCTACTTTGACAAGACGCTAATGAAGGGTCTTTCTTTTTAGCACGAAATATTGTTACTGCAAGAGAAATATTTGAATAAACAAACCAGATTAGGATTAGAATAACCGCTACTGGCAATACCCCAAAAATTGCTTCCATTTCATAACTCCTTTATTCATTCTATTCTTATTATACAGAATATTTCAGAATTAATATAGAGAAATTTTATTGTCTAGCAACATATTCATCATATGTTAGTCCAGAATCTACAACTTTTCTGGCTAAATCTTCTCCAAGATAACGTAAATGCCATGATTCATAGCCAAATCCTGTGATATCTTCTTTGCCTTCTGGATAACGTAATATAAAGCCATAATTGACTAATTGTTCTCTAAACCAAGGATAATAAGGACTACTTTCTATATCTTCGTAGTAAATACCATCTATCGATACATCTACTGCTAAACCCGTATTATGTTCACTTTGTCCAGGTCTGGCAACATATCGATTCGTATGTTCTTCACCAAAAGAAGCAATCATATTATTATAATTTGATTCTTGTTTACTTATAGAACGATAACCACTAAAGGCACTTAAAGAGAATCCTTCCGCTTCACATGCGTCTCTAAGCGCAAAGAAAGCTTCTGCTGCTTCTTGACGCAGATATTGTTCACGATCCAGATTAACGAGTATTAGGTTTATAGGTTCAAAGGAATCCGGAAGTTTATAAAATTTGTTAACAAGAACATCTAATGCATCAGCGTTATTAATCCATGTTGGGTCCTCTTGATAAAAACCTAAATCAAGATTCATATTTACATGTGTAACAATATCTTCAGTAGATAGATTATTTGTGCTTGTTTGATAGCCTTGGTAACGACTTAATAATTCTTCTTGATAATATGGAAGATGAGAAAATGCATTGGGCTTTGGTGCATTAGTTTTGGGATCCTCTTTTTTAGTATCTTCAATAGGAGTTGGGTTTTGATTGTTAAAGAATGCATGATAACCAAATATAGTACCAACACTAAGAATGACTAATAAAAAGAAACATATAACTACTCTTTTAATATTTAGATTTGATTTTTTCATAATACCCACCTTTATTAGTTTATAAAATTAATGATTTATTATGCTAATTCTCGACAATTTTCAATATATGTTCTATTATTTATATATAAGATGTAATATTAAGAATAGATGGGTAAGAAAAATGAAAAATGAAGAAACAATCATAAAAAAGAAAATAACATATCAGGAATCTGATTTTACTGGACAATATCGACTTGCTAATTTATTTTCCACATTGTCTGATTTAGCGACATTGAATGCTTTGCAAGTTAATATTTGGAAAGAAGAACTACAACTTCAGTATGGCTGGATTCTTACCAAACAAACAATGAAATTAAATAGACCTATTGAGATTAATGAAGAAATCAAATTCTCTACAAGAGCTGGTAAATCTTCAAGAATACAGTTTACTAGATTATATGATTTTTATGATAGTGAAAATAAATCTATTGGTGGTGTATACTCGACATGGACATTTATAGATATTCATAAAAGAAGAATTGTTCGTCCTGATAAAGTAGGAATTGTTATTCCTGAAGTAGAAGAACACCAACATGCAGTTGATGGTTACCAAGAAATCGAATCGGACATTCCAATGTTATGCAAAGCAAAAAGAGAAGTAGTATATAGTGATATAGATGTTAATCAACATATGAATAATTATCGTTATATTGAATGGTCAATGGATGTAATAGACTATAAAATATTTGAAACCCACTATATTTCAGAAGTCAGTATGGCATTCAAAAAAGAAATGGCACCGGGAACAAAGGCAAAGGTTCTTTATGGGGAAAAAGATAATTATTTTAAAGTTAGAATTGTAAGTGAAAATGAAGAGATTGTGTATTTTGAAATCGGAGGGTATTTTAAGGAAATGCGAAAGTAATAGGGAATATCTTAAGGAGGCGAATACTATGCAACATCTTAAAAAGATAGTAATAGTACTCATATGTTCATTGATGATTGGATGTACTGCGGATATTAAGATTCAAAAGAATACGAATCTAAAAGATAAAGTTGTTCAATACGATGTTAAAGAGTATATTTACCAAATCCAGGAATTACAAACATATGAAATATATAAAGAAGCTAAAGCTATATGGGATGATTTTGTAGTACCAGCATTACAAGAAGAGATTCCTATGTCTAATAGCGATGCAGACTTTGATGTATCCTTTAACAACGCTATGATAGATGATACCTATTCTAGTATCTATACTATGTATGGAGAAGCATTACAATTTATTTTGTATTACCAAAATAAAGACAACGCTATTAAGAAAATTCGAGTAGTAAATTATACTAGTGAAGATTATACGCAATTAATTGCGAATATTTTAGCGGATTTTAAAAACTTTACAGAAAAGGAAAGCATGAAGGTTCAAACAAGAATATTTGAATCTTTACAACAAAAAAATGTATATATATGAGTGTAGATAATATTATTATCAATACGACGAACACCTATTGGGAAGTCATCATATGTGATTAATTTCATGGGGTGAAAATGAATTTTTAACATTTGAAAACCTTATGTCGAAAATTATGCTATGATGAAGTTGTCCCAAATATCTATAAAATGTATTCGTTTTCCCGTAAGGAATACAGATATTGGAAAAGACCTTGTATAAGCAAGGTCTTTTTTTTGATGTTTATAAATGCTATGATGATATTTAAAAGGAGAATAATCGATGGGAAAAATACTAGATTGGCCTTTGGTGCTAGAGGATGAGAAAATAATAGGATGTGGTGGTAATCAAGAGTGGTTTGATGATAAATGGGCTAGAAAAGCAGGATGTGGAAGTGTAAGTGCTAATGATGTTTATACATTTTATACAAGCACTAAGACAACCTTTTCAAAAGAAGAATATCTATTAGCCATGGAAAAGATGTTTGCAGTAATGACACCTAAAAAAATGGGCTTTCCTTATGCCTGTTTATACGCAAGAAGATTACATTCCAAATTACAGGATGTAGGATTTATAACAACCTATAAAGTCTTTAGAAATCCTGAACCTAATACAACATCAAAATTAGTAAAAGAAGCAATCGATACAAATAATCCCTTAGGTTTACTAATACTAAGACATCGAAGATGGCAATTACGACACGATATTTGGCATTGGGTTACTATTTTTGGATATCGTGAGACAAATAAAGGTCTAATTATTATTTCTGATTGTGGTGAAAAAAAAGAAATCCCAGCTAGGATTCTTTTTGAAAAACAGCGTTTTAATTATTTTAAGTTAGTGAAGTTTGATAAACAGTGATTTTAATATCAATAGTAATATTGATATTTTTTATTGTTTGTAAAACATCTCTTTTTTCTGATTTGATATGATAATAGTGTGGTGTCATTTTTAATAGATTTAAAGCATCCTCATGATTATTAATTGTGACTTCTTGAATAAAATCATAAGACTCTACAACAGGAAAATCTAAACGAATATACTTATCACTTTTAATTTTTATTTCATCATAAATTAATTCTTTAATCTCAATCAAATGTTTTGGATTGGCAGTTACATGAATAATATAGCCATTCTCATGAAGGGCACGCTTTAATTCTTCTTGGTTGACTACAGTAAATAAAGCAAGTAAAAAATCCATTGAATGATCAGTAACTGGTAAATTTTTAGAGTTTCCCACTAACCAATAAATATCTTTCGTATATCTAGTAGCCATATGTATGGCTTCTTTAGAGATATCTAAACCATAATAACAATGTGTATCACCTAAAGCCTGTTTAAATTTATGTGTATAATATCCTTCTCCACAACCAATATCTAATATTTGCATTGTGTTAGAAGTTTGATACTTCTTTATAATATCAATAACAGTATTGACAATTCCATCATAGTATCCTTGATTTAAGTAACTTTTACGAGCAATTAAACTTTCTTTACTATCACCAGGATTATTTGTTGCTTTATCAGGGTTTAATAACAAATTTATATATTTACTTTTAGAAAGATCATAACAATGTTTATTTTCACAATAATAACTATTTCCTTGTAAAGATAATGCTTGATGACACTTAGGACAAGCTAATTTATGCATACCATTCACCTCGGCACATATTATAGCACACTCTTGGCGAAGTGTGCTATAATTTCTTTATTAGGGGGATGCAGTATGTTTATTCTATTTATTATATTATTTCTGGTATTGATAGCTTTATTATCTGGATATAGCTATTATCATATTACACAAATGTTACCTACGCATCGACATGTAAAAAAGATAGCAATAGGAATTGTTATTTTATTATATGTTTTAATGTGGATACATCGATTATTTATGGGGTTCTTTCTTAATGCATGTATTGTATTTATTATTTTTGATGTTATTTCGTTGCTAGTGTATCGTTTTAAAACAGTTAGAAAGTATTGGTTGAAAGTCTATCAAAAAGGTTTTACTGTTTTAGGTGTTTCCATACTTCTTTCATTGTATGGTATTTATAATGTACAAAATATAGAAATTACTACGTATACTATATCTTTATCTAAAGAAATGGAAGATAAGACAGTTGTAATGGCAACAGATATGCATATTTCTACTGCTGTAGGAAAAGAAGAACTAGATACTTTTGTAGAAGAAACAAAAAGAGTAGATCCCGATATGATATTTTTAGTAGGGGATATATATGATGAAAGTAGTAAAGATAAAGACATCGAATATTCATATACTATTTTTGAGGAATTAACAAAAGAATATCCAGTATATTTTGTGTCAGGAAACCATGAAGTTGGTCAAGGCGCAGGGGGTGTATTAGAAAGTAAAAATATTAAAGCTAAACTTAAAGATATTGGTATACAAGTTTTGGATGATGAAACGATAGAATTAGAAGATATGTATCTTATTGGAAGACAGGATGCAACGATTACTAAAAGAAAGAGTTTAGATAAAATAGTAAATGGTTTAAAGGAAGACAAAGCCAAGATAGTCTTAGATCATCAACCTACAGATTATGAAAATAGTAAGAAATTAAAAATGGATTTAGTTGTATCTGGACATACACATGGAGGACAATTATTCCCAGTAGGATTATTTGATAGTTTATTAAAGGTTAATGATTTAAACTATGGATATATAGAAGAAGGAGATTTTAATGCAGTTGTAAGTTCAGGAATGGGGACTTGGGGATTCGCTATGCGAACAAGTCGCCAATGTGAAATTGTCATTCTTAATATCCAAGGGGAAAAATAGAAAGGAGAGAAACAATGGGATTTTTTTCAAAGAAAAAAGAGGTACCTGTAGACAAAACAGAAAAGTGTAAAGAAATTTATAGAGATATTAACAAAATCATGCAAAATGCAAGAGATGAAGGGGATTTAGAAATCCGTTTATCTCAATTACAATTAGCTAGTACAAAATATGATGATATATTGACACTAATTGATCAAGGAGCGGACTTTGAACGAAGTCATTTTGAAGGTTTAAAAGATAGTGTTGATAAAGAAATAGTATTATATAAAGGACTGTAGTATGAAAATAAAGAATTATAAAAAGGATTATAATTATACCTATACATTAGGTGTGTTTGAAACCATAGAGGCAATCCAAGAAAGACCTAATCAAATACAACAGGTTTATTTACATAGTACTTCCGATAAAAACAAGGGTTGTAAAATTATTAAAGAGCTTTGTGAAAAATATAATATTTCTTATGAAATTGGAGATAAAATAATTACAAGATTAGCGAAGAAAGAAAACTGTTTTGCGATAGCGATTATCAATAAATATGATATGTGCTTAGAAAAGACCTCACATGTAATGTTAGTAAATCCTAGTGACATGGGAAATATGGGAACGATTATTCGAAGTATGTTAGGCTTTGGTTATAAAAACTTAGCTATTATTAAACCAGGTGTTGATGTTTTTGATCCACGTGTCTTACGCTCTTCGATGGGTGCTATATTTAAAATGAATGTAGAGTATTTTGATACATTTGAGGAATATCAAAAAAGATATTCAGACAGAGATATTTATACATTGATGTTAAAAGGCGCTAGTAATATACATCAAGTACAACCTAAAAACAACAAACTACATACATTAGTATTTGGGAATGAAAGTAGTGGTTTACCAGAAAACTATTTAACATATGGGAAAAGTATTTTTATTCCTCATAGTGATGAAATAGATTCATTAAATTTATCTGTGGCAGTTGGGATAACGCTTATGCATTTTTCAAAAGCATAGTATATAGATAAAGAAATACTAAGAGAATTTTAAATGGTATTATTATTAATAGTAATATCATTTTTTGTGTGAAATCCCTTACATTTGGGTAAAATGAAAAATAGTAAGGTATAAGTAACAAAAAAAGTATACAAAGAGTGGAAATTTTAGTGTAAAAGGTTTATTATAGTAGATGAAAAATACGAAAAGGAGATTACATGTATGGGATTAGTTTCAGCAAAAGAAATGCTTGATAAAGCAAAAGCAGGTAAATATGCAGTAGGGCAATTTAACATTAATAATTTAGAATGGGCTAAAGCAGTTTTAGAAACTG
Source organism: Coprobacillaceae bacterium (assembly GCA_047973105.1). Classification (GTDB taxonomy): domain Bacteria; phylum Bacillota_I; class Bacilli_A; order Erysipelotrichales; family Coprobacillaceae; genus CAKVJS01. The sequence continues at coordinate 28,651 of JBKEBJ010000279.1, forward strand.
CAGAAGAATTAAAAGCACCTGTAATTTTAGGAGTTTCTGAAGGAGCTGCTAAATATATGACAGGATTTAAAACAGTTTCAGCAATGGTTCACGCAATGATGGAAGATATGAAGATTACTGTACCAGTAGCTTTACATTTAGATCATGGTAGTTATAAAGGGGCTAAAGAAGCTGCAGAAGCAGGATTTACTTCAATTATGTTTGATGGTTCACATTATTCAATTGAAGAAAATATTGAAAAAACAAAAGAAATCGTTGGTTTCTGCCATGCATTAGGAAAATCAGTAGAAGCAGAAGTTGGTTCAATTGGTGGAGAAGAAGATGGTGTTGTTGGTAAAGGTGAAGTTGCAGATCCTAAAGAATGTAAAATGGTTGCAGATTTAGGAGTAGATTTCTTAGCTGCAGGTATTGGAAATATTCATGGAAAATATCCAGAAAACTGGGCAGGATTAGATTTTGAAGCATTAGATGCAATTCAACAAGAAACAGGAGCTTTACCATTAGTATTACATGGTGGTACAGGAATTCCAGCAGATATGATTGCAAAATCAATTAACTTAGGAGTTTCTAAAATCAATGTAAATACAGAATGTCAATTATATTTCCAAGAAGCAACAAGAAAATATATTGAAGCAGGTAAAGATTTAGAAGGAAAAGGATTTGATCCTCGTAAATTATTAGCACCTGGATTCCAAGGAATCAAAGATTGTGTTAAAGAAAAAATGGAATTATTTGGTTGTATTGGAAAAGCATAAGCTAAATTCAAAAGGTGTAATCTTAGGATTACATCTTTTTTAATATATAATAATAGTTTTAAATATAAGAGTAAAAAGAATAGTAAATAAAGAAATATAATCTATAAAAATAAAAGCAAAAAGGAGATATACATTTTTTTCTAAATTATGCATATATTAATATAGTATAAACTTTATGAATACAATCTAAATAAGAGTAAAAATTAGGAGTTTTTTTAGTTGTTTTTATGAGGTATTTAATATATAGTTATAGGGAAGACAAAAATGTGAGGAGGACAACTATGACAGAGTTTATAGCAATTGAAGGTGGGCATAAATTAAATGGTACTGTTGTTGTTAGTGGTGCAAAGAATGCAACAGTAGCGTTGATTCCTGCGATTGTGTTGGCAGATGGGCCAGTAACTGTGTATGGTGTCCCTGATATTTCTGATGTAGAAGCATTAGGAGTATTGTTAAAAGAGTTGAACTGTGATGTGACAATTACTGAAGATAGTTTATTAGTAGATCCTTCAAATTTAAAGAATAAACCTCTTGTTGGAGAGGCTGTAGATAAATTACGTGCATCATATTACTTGATGGGCGCATTACTTGGTAAATGTAAAAGGGTAGAGATGAAGATGCCTGGTGGGTGTTTTCTAGGTCCAAGACCAATTGATTTGCATATCAAGGGATTTGAAGCTCTTGGAGCTACAGTAGAATTTAAAGATGGAACACATATTATAAAAGCAGATAAACTTAAAGGGGCAAAAATATATTTAGATTTTGCATCAGTTGGAGCTACCATTAATATTATGTTAGCTGCAGTTAAGGCGGAGGGAAAAACAATTATTGAAAATGCCGCCAAAGAACCAGAAATCATCGATGTTGTTAACCTATTAACAAAAATGGGTGCAAAAATACGTGGTGCTGGTACAGATACAATTACTATCGAAGGTGTGGAACACCTTGATGGGTGTAATCATGAAATCATTCCAGATCGAATTGAAGCTGGAACTTTCTTAGTGATTGCAGCAGCTGCAGGAGAAAAAGTAATTGTTCAAAATGTAATTCCCCAACATTTAGAAGCTGTTATTTCTAAGTTATTAGAAATAGGCGTCAAAATGGAAATCGTTGGTGATAGTATTATTGTATATGGTGGGGCAGAGAACCTTAAACCAGCCGATATAAGAACACAAGTTTACCCTGGGTTTGCGACAGATTTACAACAACCAGTAACGGCGTTGTTAACGCAAGCAGATGGCAGATCACAAGTAGTAGAAACAATCTATCCAGAGAGATTTATGCATTGTGATCAATTAAATCGCATGGGAGCCAATATAGAACATGAAGAAGGGATGTCATACATTAATGGGCCAACAAAATTAGTTGGAAGTCGTGTGTATGCAACTGATCTTCGTTGTGGAGCAGCATTAATCATTGCTGCATTAATGGCAGAAGGTGTTACAGAAATAGGAAATGTTTATCATATTGATAGAGGATATGAGAACATTGATCATAAATTAGTTTCGTTAGGCGCTAGAATAACAAGACGTCAAATAGATGAATAAAAAGACTTGATATTTAGCGGTAATAATGATATTATACTTAAGCAACTTACTTTGTAGTAGGCAATACTATAAGGCGGAAGGAGAACTAATATGAAAAAAGATATACATCCAAATTACAAAACAGTAAAAATCACTTGTACATCATGTGGAAATGAATTTGAAAGTGGATCAGTATTAGACGAAGTACGTGTTGATACTTGTTCAAATTGTCATCCATTTTACACAGGTAAACAAAGATTTGCGAGTGCTGATGGACGTGTTGATAAATTCAACAAAAAATACGGTCTTAAATAAAAATTATGAAAAGGGATACCTGTTGGGTATCCTCTTTTTTTATAGCGATTGTAGTTTTAATAAGACCTTTTCTTTAAATACTTTTCCAATAGGGAGTTCAACGCCATTTTGCATTATAATAGAAGTAGTATTATAATTTTTAATATTTTTAATATTTATAACAATTGACTTGTGAATTTGAAGAAAAGACTCAGAAGCTATCTCTTGAAGAAAAGAAGATAGTTTTTTTCTTTGAGTAAAAGTACCATTAATTGTATATAACTCTAAATGATGTCTAAAGGATTCAACATATTGAATATTTTGAATTCTTAAAGATGATATTCTACCATTGTATTTAACGTCATAAGATTTAAATCTCTCTTTTGATATATTTAAAATATCTTGTAAAGCTTGTTTATACTCATTAGATGAGGATAGATAGGCATATGGTTCCAAAGTATAGCCATACTTGATAATTTCCTTTTTGTCAGGTCCTATTAAAATAAACAAAGCATCAGTATTGTTTCTACGTAAAGGCTTGATTTTATCAACATCAACAATACTATTTATTTTCATAAAATAAATGTCGTAAGTAAAGGAATCAAGTGGGTTAATTAAACATAATTCCTCCTTAAATATAGAAGTAATAAGTGGAATGATTTCGTGTTCAGAGGGCAATTGATACGTAATACGTAACATTATTTACGCCCCCTCTCAATATCATCAATATACTTGGAAACTTGAATAGTAGGGTCAGCAATTGCTTCTAAGATATGATGTTTATCAATGAATATAATACCTTGTTTTTTCATATAAGCAACAGCAGTACTATATTTTTTAGAGTCTGTAATGATAAGAGAATTCATTTGGATGATAGATCCATCTTTGGTGTGAATATTGAATATAATAGGGTGTCCAATTAAACCATAAGGAAACATTGGAACATCTTCCCATGTAATATTAATAAAATCAATTTCATTTAGCTTAAGACTATTTTGATAGATGGTTTTAGTTACACCAAATAATCGTTTATAGAAAGCTATGGTTTTATGGAAGAAGTGAGGGTATCCAGTAAACAATAGCGTATTGTCAGTTACCTTCCAAACAATAGGAGAATAACTAAGACCAGGTAATACAATTAAGAGGGTAACAATAATAATAAAATAACCAGCAATATCTATTCCTTGCCAGGCTTTCGCAACTATCATCGCGATTGAAAATGCAATAGAGATAAAACTGTAAACGATAGCTGTTTTATATTTTGGCTTACCAATAATAAATGATTTCATATAAATCCCTTCTTTCTACTTACAGTATAGATAGTTTAAAGGCGTAAGTTAATAAAAACGGAACCAACAAGCAGTGAAATGACATGAAAGAATTATAAATTTAATAATACATCTAAATCTTGGTAATCCTTAATTATTTTTATAACACCAGGTAAAGAAGAATATTTTTCTTTGTCTTCTGGATTGCATATAACAACGATATTAGATATTCCAGCTTCGTATGCACATTGAATACCAGAAACAGAATCCTCAAATACAACGACTTCATTTGTTGAGAGTTTAAGATTCTTACAAGCATCAATAAACATATTCACTTTATTAGTATAAGAACCATTATCATATATAATATCTTCTGTCTTAATCCATGTATCTAAATGAAAGGAAGAAATAAAGAAGTCAATATTTTCTTTAATAGAAGCACTAGCAATAGTAAATGGAATATTGTTACTTTTTAAATAATTAAAGTAAGGAATAACACCATCAACTAATTTAAAATTATGTATATCTTGTTTACATAATGAACGATATATCTCTTCTTTACGCAATGACCAATATATTATTTCTTCTTCTTTAGGTGAATATCCTAATAGATATATGATTGTTTGTTTATTGGGAACACCATTAATAGATGTTTGTAATTCCTGTTTTGTAATCCCTTTTTTTCTAATTTCTTGAGAAATCTGTTGCCATGCTTGGATATGTTTATCCTCATCAAAAAATAGTGTTCCATTAAAGTCAAATATAATTCCCTTATTCATAAAAGTCTCCTTTTTTTATTAGTTTATATTTTAATTATCCATACGAATCATAAAAACGCAATATTTGACACATATAATTAACTATTTTCTTAATTCTATGATATAATTACTTTGCATTTGAGGTGATTTTATGGAATTTCATGTTTTAGCTAGTGGTTCAAAAGGTAATAGCGTATTTATTTATGATCAAGGAGAAGGGATATTAATTGATTGTGGTATTTCTAGAAAACAATTATTATATCGATTAGGAACGGTTGGATTTGAAGAAAAAGATATCCAACATGTATTATTAACGCATGATCATTATGATCATAATAAAAATATTTCTATTTTTGATCAAGGAATTGTGTATTGTGGAAAAGGGTGCATTAAAGACATTTGTGAAACACACGAATTAGAACCCTATGAAGAAATATATTTAGGACATTATCGTATAATGCCTTTAAGTATTTCTCATGATGCAACAAGTCCATTGGCCTTTTCTATCACTGGAGACAGTGAAGCAATATTATATATGACAGATACAGGCTATGTATCACAAAAAAACTTACAATATATGAACAATCATCATTATTATATTATGGAGAGTAATCATGATATTGAGATGTTAATGGCAACATCACGCCCAATTTTCTTAAAAAACAGAATATTGGGAGATCAAGGCCATTTAAATAATCGTTATAGTGCAGAGATTATGACAAAAGTAATTGGGGATAATACAAGAGAAATTGTTCTTGCCCATCTAAGTGGTGAAGCAAATACTGCAGAAAAAGCATTGGAAACATATCAAGAAGTATTCTATGAGAATAAGATTCCATTTTCTAATATTAAGGTAGCCAGTCAAGTAGACGTTGTTAGCGGAGGAAAGAACCGTGAAGATTAAAGTAATTACGGTGGGAAAGCTAAAAGAAAAATATTTGGTAGAAGGAATTAAAGAATATGCGAAAAGATTACAAGCCTATACTAAACTAGATTTTATTGAAGTAAGTGATGAAAGTATTCCTGATAAATGTTCATTGGCATTACAGGAGAACATTAAAAGTAAAGAAGGAAATAAGATATTACATAGAATAAAAGATGATGAATATGTTATTGTTTTAGATGTACAAGGTGAAATGGTCGGTTCTGAAGAACTTTCTAAACATTTAGAACAATGTATGATACAAGGGAAAAGTACAATTACTTTTGTGATTGGAGGTTCTTTAGGACACGCGAAAGAAATCTTACAACGAGCAAACTATCAATTGTCTTTTTCAAAAATGACATTTTCTCATCAATTAATGAAATTAATATTAATGGAACAAATATATCGAGCATTTAAAATAATGAAAAATGAAAGTTATCATAAATAGGAGGGAAATATGGAAGCGTTACTAATCATGATATTATTTGCGGTTACAGCATTATCTTTATATTTTACTGCAAATGGGAAAAATAAAATAGCAGGTGGATTTGATGTTGTTAGCTTATGTTTAATTGTCGCAGTTGCTTATCAATTTGAGTTGATAAGTACTATCGTATGGGTTGTTATTGGTATTGTTGTAGTTTTAATTGCAGCATTTGTTTTTATGCAAAAGCGTAAAAGAGATAGAGATAATAATGTTATAGAATATAAAGGAGAATAATATGGCAGAAAAAATTGTTATTGAAATGGAAGATGGAGGAATTATGGAAGGAGAATTATATCCGGAAGTTGCTCCAATTAGTGTAGAAAACTTTTTAAAATTAATTGACCAAGATTTCTTTAAAGGATTAATATTTCATCGTGTAATTCCAGGATTTATGATTCAAGGTGGAGGAATGGATAAAAATAATAATCCAAAAGAGTGTCCTTCAATTAAAGGTGAATTTAGCAGTAATGGAGTAGAAAATAATTTACTTCATACACGTGGTGTGTTGTCTATGGCTAGAACAATGTTCCCAGATTCAGCATCATCTCAATTTTTTATTATGCATCAAGATGCTCCACATTTAGATGGAGAATATGCAGCATTTGGTAAGATCACAAGTGGGTTAGATATTGTGGATAAAATTGCGAATGCAGATCGTAATATGCAAGACTGTCCAAATACACCTATTGTTATTAAAACAATTCGTAGAGCATAATGATTAAAATATTTATTTTAGAAGACTGCCCACATTGTAAAAATGCCAGACGTTGGATAGAAGAACTATATTTAGAAGAGCCAATATATCGTGATATTGAAATAGAGTACATTGATGAAATTAAACATTCTGAAATAGCGAATACTTATGATTATTATCTTGTACCAAGCATCTATTTAGATGAAAAAAAGGTTCATGAAGGAGTGGCTTCAAAAGAAATAATAGAAAATATATTTAAGCAAGTTAAAAAAATAGTTTAACTTGCTTGTTTTATCGTAATACTATAAGAAAAGACTTTAAATATTGAAATAATTAAAAAATATCCTAAATTATATAGAAATATTTGTTAAAAGTCTATATAATATAATCGAAGTGAGGTAAAGCTAGATAATGGAAAATTTTGATATTAAGAAAATTTATAAAGAACAATATGGCGCCTCATCAAAGAGGATTGATGTGGTAAATGTACCAGCTATTAAGTTTATCATGGTAGATGGTATAGGTAATCCGAATGTAGAAGAGTTTAAACTAAAATCTAAAGTACTAAGATTGGTATTTAAAGAAATAAAAGAACGTAAGAAACAAAGTGGTGTAATTTGTAGTACCCCACCAATAGAAGGAATATGGGATACATATGATAATAGTCATTTTGATGTTTCTAGAAAAAATATGATTAAATTCACGCTAATGATGGCATTACCAGATGACGTAGATGAGGAAATGATAAGTCAAATAAAAGAAGAATTAGTGGCTAGTAGCGATAATCCGTATATATTTGATGTTTATTATAAAATATATACAGAGGGTAAATGTGTTCAGTTATTGCACCGTGGACCATATTATACAGATATAAATTCAACTAAGAAAATCATGGAATTTATAACTGTAGAAAATATGAAACTAACAGGATTTCATCATGAAATTTATTTAAACAATGCAGATAAAGTAGCTGAAGAAGACTTAAAAATGATAATTAGATACGCGGTAGAAGAGGCATAAGCCTCTTTTTCTATAAAGAGGAAGATAACAATGATAGAGAAAATAAAAGGGTTACAACTAACAACAGTAGAACCAGCTCCTATTGGATTCTCTGGTGATGATGTATATTTAATAGAAAATGGCTATCAAGGTCAAGATGTTGTTGTAAAAATGTCTACAAGGGATGAAGTATATTATGAAGGTAAGAATTTGGAATGGTTATCTTCAAAAATAAAAGTACCTAAAGTATATGAAATAGATAGAATTGAAAACTACAATTATGTAATTATGCAAAAACTGCCAGGTAAGATGTTACAAGAAGCCTTTGAATATATGGATGTAAAAGATGTAATTATAGTGTATGCAAAGGCAATCCGAAGATTTCATGATTTACCAATGGAAGGGATACCTCATAATCATTTATTAACACAAAAAATAGAAGAAGCAAGAAATAATGTTGAAAAAGGACGTGTTAAGACACAATACTTTGAACGTGAATTTAAAAGTATGAGTGCTGAGGAAGTCTATAAACTAATGCTATCTTATCAACAAGAAGAAGGAGATATTGTTTTATGTCATGGTGATGTCTGTATGCCCAATATGATGATTGATAAAAATGGCGATATCGGTTATATTGATGTTGTACAATTAGGAACATGTAATCGATATCTTGATATTGCTATAGGACTTCGTTCATTACGATATAATTTAGAATTATATGGACATTCTTTAAGTAAAGAATATATAGAAGTCTTTAAGAAAGCTTATGGAATTGAAAAACTAGATATTGATAAAATTATGTTTTATATATTATTAGATGAGTTAACAAGTGGATAAGGAGATTTGTATGAAGGTAATGTTTATATCTGATATTCATGGTTCTTATACGTGGCTAGAGAAAGCAATGAATATTTATAAAAAAGAAGATTTTGAAAAGTTAATTATTTTAGGTGATATTTTGTATCATGGTCCACGAAATCCTTTACCAGATGGCTATGATTGTCAAAAAGTTGCTAAATTATTAAATGGTTATGAAAATGAGATTATTGCAGTTAGAGGAAATTGTGATGCTGAAGTGGATCAAATGGTATTAACATTTGATGTTATGCAAAATAATAAAGAAATAACATTAGATGGACATCATTTCTTTTTAACACATGGACATCATATTAATGAGGAGGCAATGCCTAAGTTAAATAAGGGAGACATATTGGCGTATGGACATTTTCATAAACCAATAGCGAAAAAAGAAAATGGAATATATATTATTAATCCATCTTCTATTTCGTTACCAAAAGAAGGAATAAATAGCTATGGAGTATATGAGAATAATATGTTTAGTATTAAAGATTTTAATGGAGAAATAGTAGCTAAAATAGAGTTGAAAAACTAGTATAATAAAAAAGTCCGTGCAAATTAACTAAAAGTATGGTATTTTTAAAATAGAGAGGTTAGGGGGGATAACGTGGTTAAGTATATTGACATTGCAGATGACATACGTCAAAAAATAAGAGAACAAAAATATACATATGGTCAAAAACTGCCTTATGAGTATGTTTTGTGTGTGTCTTATCATTGTAATAAGGAAACCATGAAAAAAGCCCTTGATATACTAGTTAAAGAGGGATTAATTGTTCGACGTCGTGGGGCTGGAACTTTTGTTAAGGATTATGATCCGTCAAATGATCATCCAAGCGCATCGCATTTATCAAAACTTTATCATGGACAAGAAATAAAAAATGATATTATAACTTTTGAAGTTATTCCAAGTGATGAAGAGATTTCGAAAAAACTACAAATAGAAGAGGGGTCTTTTGTTTATCATATTATTCGTTATCGAAAGATAGAAAATAAACCATACAGTATAGAGATTATGTATATGCCAATATCCATTATCCCTAATCTAAAACTAGATCATCTACATCATTCAATTTATGAATATGTAGAAAAAGATTTAAATTTAAAAATTCAAAGTTCACATAAAACAATTCGAGGACATTTATCAAGTCAGTTAGAACAACAATATCTTGGATTAACAGAACAAGAACCATATATAGAAGTAGAACAAATTGGCTACTTAAGTAGTGGTGTTATATTTGAATATTCATTCGCTAGATTTAGATATGATGATTTTGAATTACAGACAGTTGTATTACAATAACGGTATGCGAATATCGTTATTTTTCTTTTTTAGAAAAAATTTTCACAGGATGAAAATGAAAGCGTTTTAGTATAAGTGGCATAAAACCAAGGGGTTTTCGAGATATAACAAGAAATTTGACTAAAAGTACCATATTTTTAATTTCAAAAGGCATTGACTTTTGTTCTATAAATTACTATACTAATAGTGTCAATAAATATTTTAAGGGAGGAAAAAATATGGACAAAATGGCGGATGTCCTTGGACGCGCTGGTGCGTGGTGTGGACAAAACAAGTATTTATCTGCGATTAAGAATGCATTCCAAACATTTATGCCTTTAACTATCGCTGGTGCGATTGGAGTTTTATGGTGTAACGTATTGGTAAACTCTGGTACAGGGTTAGGAGCTTTATGGGAGCCAGTTATGGCTTTAGAATTCTTAAATCCTGCATTTGCGGCAGTACAGTTCGCAACAATTTCTTGTATCACAGTAGGGATTACATTTGGAATCGCTCAAG